>NZ_JAJSZC010000036.1:0-46090 GCF_036815105.1 Streptomyces sp. IBSBF 3136 | reverse complement strand
GCACGGGACCCGTTCCGGCTCCGGTGCCCGGGTAGCCGGGTGGCGGAGGGGGCACGGGTGCGGGACCCTGCGGGGCTCCTGGGTGGTGTGCGGCCGACGCCCAGCCGGTGTGCGGTCCCTGCCCCGGCCGGTGGGGCGGCGGCAGCGGAGACCCCACTGCGTGCTGCATCCGTTGCCACTCCGTCTCGTACGCACATCTGGTACTGGCAGGCGGGTGCGGTGCCCGCTCGCTACCGAACGGTACCGCCCCCGGCCGTCGTTTGGTGAAACGACCGGGGGCGGTCCGAAGTGCCCGGCCCGGGAAGGAAATCGGGCGCAAGGAACAGCGGGGTACTTTACTGGCCCACTTCTCCGTAGGCGGCGAGCAGGACGGCGGGGTCCGGGCCCTCCAGGACGGTGGGCTTGGCCAGGCCGTCCAGCACGATGAAGCGCAGCAGGTCGCCGCGGGACTTCTTGTCGACCTTCATCGTCTCCAGCAGCTTGGGCCACTGGTCGTAGCGGTAGTGCAGCGGCAGCCCGACGGCCTCCAGGACGGTGCGGTGCCGGTCCGCGGTGGCGTCGTCCAGCCGGCCCGCGAGGCGGCCCAGTTCGGCGGCGAAGTGCATGCCGACCGCGACCGCGGCGCCGTGCCGCCACTTGTAGCGCTCGTTCTTCTCGATGGCGTGGCCGAGCGTGTGACCGTAGTTCAGGATCTCCCGCAGGCCCGACTCCTTCAGGTCCGAGGAGACGACGTCCGCCTTCACCCGGATCGAACGCTCGATCAGCTCGGCCGTGTGCGGGCCCGCCGGCGTGCGGGCGGCCTCCGGGTCGGACTCGATCAGGTCCAGGATGACCGGGTCGGAGATGAAGCCCGCCTTGATGACCTCCGCGAGACCGGAGACGTAGTCGTTGACCGGCAGCGAGTCCAGCGCGGCCAGGTCGCACAGGACGCCGGCGGGCGGGTGGAAGGCGCCCACCAGGTTCTTGCCCTCGGCGGTGTTGATGCCGGTCTTGCCGCCGACCGCCGCGTCCACCATGGCCAGCACGGTGGTCGGGATGGCGATCCAGCGCACCCCACGCAGCCAGGTGGCGGCCACGAACCCGGCGAGGTCCGTGGTGGCGCCGCCGCCGACGCCGACGATGACGTCGGTACGGGTGAAGCCGGACTGGCCGAGCGCCTTCCAGCAGTAGGCAGCGACCTCGGCGGTCTTGGCCTCCTCGGCGTTGGGCACCTGGATGGCGACGGCCTCGTAGCCCTGGCCGGCCAGGTCGGCGCGCAGCGCGTCACCGGTATCGGCCAGCGCCTCGGGGTGGACCACCGCGACGCGCTTGGCGCGGTGCCCGATCAACCCGGCCAGCTCGCCGAGGAGTTGCCGGCCGACCAGCACCTCGTACGGGTCGGTGCCCGCGCTGCCGGCGACCTGGATCCGGGTGACTTCCTCGCTCATGCTTCCTTCAACTCCAGTGCGTCCAGCGCCTGTTGGCTGACCTCTTCGGGGGTGCGGCCGTCCGTCGGCACGACGGCGGTGGCGACCTCCTCGTACAGGTGGCGCCGGGCCTCCATCAGTTCGCGCCACTGCTTGCGCGGATTGACCGCGAGCAGCGGCCGGGCAACGTTCAGGCCGGTGCGGCGGACCGCCTCCTCCACGTCCATCGAGAGGTAGACCACCCGGTGCCCGGCGAGCAGGGCGCGCGTGTCGGCGTCGAGGACGGCGCCGCCGCCGAGCGCGAGTACACCCTCGTGCTCGGCGAGCGCGGTGGCCACCGCGCGCTTCTCGATCGCGCGGAAGGCCGGCTCCCCCTCGTCGACGAAGATGTCGGCGATGGCGCGGTCCTCGGCGGCGACGATGTCGTCGTCGGTGTCGCGGTAGCCGACGCCGAGGCGCTCGGCCAGCAGCCGGCCGACGGTGGACTTGCCGACGCCCATCGGACCGACCAGTACGACCGCAGGCACGGCGGTCACCGGATGTGGAGGTTGTCGAGGTACGACCGCACGTTGCGCCGGGTCTCCGCGACGGAGTCGCCGCCGAACTTCTCGGCGACCGCGTCCGCGAGGACGAGCGCCACCATGGCCTCGGCGACGATGCCGGCGGCCGGTACCGCGGAGACGTCCGAGCGCTGGTGGTGGGCCTGGGCCTCCTCGCCGGTGGTGACGTCGACGGTCTTCAGCGCGCGGGGCACGGTCGCGATCGGCTTCATGGCGGCCCGCACCCGCAGCAGCTCGCCGGTGCTCAGGCCGCCCTCGGTGCCGCCGGCGCGGCCGGAGACGCGCCGGATGCCCTCGGGCGTGTTGACGATCTCGTCGTGCGCCTTGGAACCGGGCACCCGGGCCAGCTCGAAGCCGTCGCCGATCTCGACGCCCTTGATCGCCTGGATGCCCATCAGGGCTCCGGCGAGCCGGGCGTCCAGCTTGCGGTCCCAGTGCACGTGCGAGCCGAGGCCGACCGGCACGCCGTAGGCCAGCACCTCGACCACGCCGCCGAGCGTGTCGCCGTCCTTGTGCGCCTGGTCGACCTCGGCGACCATCGCCTTCGAGGTGTCCGCATCCAGGCAGCGCAGCGGGTCGGCGTCCAGCTTCTCGACGTCGGCCGGGGTGGGGTACACGCCCTGCGGGGCCTTCACGGAGCACAGCTCCACGACGTGCGAGACGATCTCGATGCCGGCCGTCTCCTTGAGGTAGGAGCGGGCGACGGCACCCAGGGCCACCCGGGCCGCGGTCTCACGGGCGGAGGCGCGCTCCAGGATCGGGCGGGCCTCGTCGAAGCCGTACTTCTGCATACCGGCGAGGTCGGCGTGCCCGGGGCGGGGCCGGGTGAGCGGGGCGTTGCGGGCGAGGCCGTCCAGGATCTCCCGGTCGACCGGGTCGGCCGCCATGACCTGCTCCCACTTGGGCCACTCGGTGTTGCCGACCATGACCGCCACCGGGGAGCCGAGGGTCAGGCCGTGCCGCACACCGCCCAGGAAGGTGACCTCGTCGCGCTCGAACTTCATCCGGGCACCGCGGCCGTAGCCGAGCCGCCGCCGAGCCAGGTGGTCCGCCACCATCTCCGTGGTGATCGGCACGCCGGCGGGAAGCCCCTCCAGCGTCGCGACGAGTGCGGGACCGTGGGACTCCCCCGCGGTCAGCCAACGCAGCCTGCTCAACGGTGCTCCTCAGTGTTCGCGCCCGGTACTGCCCGGCGTACCCCGGTTCTGGTGTACGGCGACGGCGCCACCGGATGCGCGACTCCGGTGCGCCACCTCCGATCCTCCCACGTCCGCGGCCCGGACCCGGCCGCCGGTCCAGCAGGCGGGACGGAACGGGCGGTTCAGCGGGCCGCGAGCGCCTTCTCGCCGGCCTGCCGCATGACGTCCAGGGGTGCCGGGGAGCGTCCGGTCATCCGCTCGACCTGGAGGACGGCCTGGTGGACCAGCAGGTCGAGGCCGCTGACCACGGCCCCGCCGAACATGGACCAGCGGGCGGCGAGCTCGGTGGGCCAGGGCTCGTAGAGCACGTCGAAGAGGGTGGCGGGGCGCTCGGGCACGGCGGCGGCGAGCGCGTCGGTGGTGCCGGCGGGGGTGGTGGCGATCACCAGGGGGGCGCTCAGGGCCCGGCCCGCGTCCGCCCAGTCCGCCGTACGGAGGTCCACTTCGAGCCGTTCGCCCCACCGCCGCATCTCGGCGGCGCGGGCCTCGCTGCGGACGTAGGCGACGACCTCGCCGGTGCAGACCCGGGCGAGGGCGGCGAGCGCGGAGGAGGCGGTGGCGCCGGCGCCCAGGATCGCCGCGGACCCGACCTCCTCGATGCCGTGCTCGCGCAGGGCGGCCACCATGCCCGGAATGTCGGTGTTGTCGCCGACGCGGCTGCCGTCCTCCTGGAAGACCACCGTGTTCACCGCGTCGACCGCGGCGGCCGTCTCGCTGATCTCGTCCACCAGCGGGATGACCGCCCGCTTCAGCGGCATGGTCAGCGACAGCCCCGCCCACTCCGGCCCGAGCCCGTCCAGGAAGCCTGGCAGGGCCGCCTCGTCGATCTCGAAGCGGTCGTACGACCAGTCGGTGAGTCCGAGCGCGTCGTAGGCCGCCCGGTGCAGCACCGGGGAGAGCGAGTGGGCGATGGGCGAACCGAGCACGGCGGCCCGGCGGGCGTCAGTTGCCCGAGGTGGCATTGAATTTGTCCTTGAGCTGTTTGAATTCTTCGTATGTCTTGGCGAATTCGGTGTTCGTCGTACCGTCGGTCGCCACGAAATAGATCCAGCCGTCGTGCGTCGGATTCAGTGCCGCCTTCAGCGCGTCCTCGCCGGGATTGCCGATCGGACCGGGCGGAAGTCCCTTGTTCGTATAGGTGTTGTACGGGTTCCGGTTGGTGTTGATCTCCCGTTCGGAGATGTGGATGTTGCTCGTGCCCTTGAGGTAGTTGTACGTCGAGTCGAACTGGAGCAGCTGGTTGGTCTCGGTGTTGGTGGGCTTGAGGCGGTTGTAGACCACCTCCGCCATCTTGCGGAAGTCGTCGTGGGTCTTGCCCTCCGCCTGGACCAGGCTCGCGACCGTGACGAGCTGGAAGGCGTTGTCCAGGCCGAACGCCCGGGCCTTCTTGGTCAGACCGTAGGCCGCGTACCGCTCCTTGGCCTGGCCGATCATCTGCTTCAGGATCGCGTCGGGCTTCATGCCCTTGGCGGCCGGATAGGTGCCCGGGTAGAGGAAGCCCTCCAGCGGGTCCTGGACCCCGGTGGCACTCCGCGCCCAGACCGGCAGACCGAGGGCCTTGTACTGCCCCTTGGCGGCCTTCCTGGTGGTTCCGCTTGCGACGCCGAGCTGCTTGTCGATGGCCTTGTAGACCTCGGCATTGCGCTCGCCCGGTTTCACGAGCACATTGCTCTGGCTGCGCGGGTCGAGCATGAGAGTCACGGCGCTGGCCGCGGACATCTCCTTCTTCAGGATGTAAGCGCCTGCCTGGATCTGGTCGCCCTTCGGGTTCTGCCCCTGCGCGTGGACGAACGCCTCGGCACTCTTGACCACTCCGGCCGCCTTCAGCTGGCGGCCGATCTCGAAGCCGCCCGCACCGCTCGGGATCTGCACGGTCACGGACTCGTCGAGGCCGTCACCCGCGTAGTCCGGGGCCGGGGCGAAACGATTTTGGTAGAACTTGTAGCCGAAGTAGCCGACGCCGCCGAGGCCGCCGCCGAAGACCAGCACGACCACCATGCAGGCACAGCCGGTGCGCCGTTTCTTGTCCTTGACGGGTTTCTTGCCGCGCCGCTCCCCGCGGCCGACGCGGCTCTCGGCCTCGTCCTCGGCGTCGTCGTCGGCGCCGCCCCCGGCGAAGAAGGCGTGCTCCTCCTCGTCCGCGCCCGGCTCGGGTTCCGCCTCCGGTTCCGGCGCGGCCGCGGGCCGCCTGCGGCCGGGCGGCTGTGGCGGCGGGTAGGCGTCCTCGGTGCCGTAGAAGTCGGGCTGCTCCCCGCCGTAGGCCGCGGGCTGCTGACCGTAGGGGTCGCCGGGGTCGGCCGCGTACGGCACATGGCCGTGGCTGCCCGAAGCGTCCCAGCCACCCTGCTGGTACTGCTGCTGACCTTGCGCCGCGTACTGCTGGTCGTGCTGCTGGTGCTGGTCCTGACCGGCGTACTGCTGGCCGAAATGCTGCTGGTGCTGCTGGCCCTGTTCGTCGTAGTACGGGTACTGCTGCTGGTCGTACCCGGACTGCTGCTGCGTCCAGTCGCCGTACTGCTGCTGCGGCTGCTGCGGGTACTGCTGCGGCTGGCCGCCGTAGGACTGCTGACCCGCGTGGGCCTGCTGTCCCTCCCATCCGCCGTCCCCGTACAACGGGTCCTCCGGATGCCACGGTTCGGAGCCAGGGCCCCGGCCATACTCAGTCATCGATCCCCTACGAGCCGCGAGGCCGACGGTGGTGCGGCCGGTGGACCGGCTGCCGTTCCGCCTCTTTGCTGTGCAGCGGCTGTTCGAAAACCGCCGCATCGCGCGGAACGTTACCGTATCGCGATCAGATGACCACTTCGACGCCCTCGCCGGGTGCTTTACCTGACACCCGTTCGGATTCCAGGGCCTGCTGCAGAATGATGACGGCGGCGGCCTGGTCGATGACGGCGCGGCCCTTCTTGGATTTCACCCCCGAGGCACGCAGCCCCTGACTGGCCGTCACGGTCGTCATCCGCTCGTCCACCAGCCGGACCGGGACCGGGGCGATGCCGGCGGCGAGCTCCTGGGCGAAGCCGCGGACCTTCTGCGCGGCCGGCCCCTCGCCCCCCTTGAGGGAGCGAGGGAGTCCGACGACGACCTCGATCGGTTCGTACTCCTCCACCAGCTGACGCAACCGGCGGTGGGCGGCGGGGATGTCCCGGCCGGGGACCGTCTCCACCGGAGTGGCGAGGATCCCGTCGGGGTCGCACGAGGCGACCCCGATCCGGGCGTCCCCGACGTCGATCGAGAGCCGACGTCCTCTGCGCATGTCCGACCGTTTCCTTACGTTCTCTTACGCTTCCTTACTTGGTCGTCACTTGGCGGTCTCGGTGACGAGACGCTCGACGGCCCCGACGGCCTCACCGACGGCGGCCGGGTTCTGGCCGCCGCCCTGGGCGACGTCCGGCTTGCCGCCACCGCCGCCACCGAGGGTCTTGGCGGCGGTGCGCACCAGGTCACCGGCCTTGAGACCACGCTCGCGGGCGGCCTCGTTGGTGGCGATGACGGTGAGCGGCTTGCCGTTGTTGACGGTGAAGAGGGCGACCACGGCGGCCCGGCCGCCCTGGATACGGCCCCGCACGTCCAGGACCAGCTTGCGCAGGTCGTCCGGCGTCGTGCCGTCCGGCACCTGACCGGTGACGACGGCGACACCGCGGATGTCCTTGGCGGACTCGGCGAGACCGGCGGCGGCCTGGAGCACCTTCTCGGCGCGGAACTTCTCGATCTCCTTCTCGGCGTCCTTCAGCTTGCCGAGCATCGAGGAGATCTTCTCCGGCAGCTCCTCCGGTCGGCCCTTGAGCAGCTCCTGGAGCTGGGCGACGACCGTGTGCTCACGGGCGAGGAAGTTGTACGCGTCGACACCGACGAGGGCCTCGATACGGCGGACACCCGAACCGATCGAGGACTCGCCGAGCAGCTTGACCAGGCCGAGCTGGGCGGTGTTGTGAACGTGCGTGCCGCCGCACAGCTCCTTGGAGAAGTCTCCGATGGTGACCACGCGGACCCGCTCGCCGTACTTCTCGCCGAACTCGGCGATGGCGCCCTGCTTCCTGGCGTCGTCGATGCCCATGACCTCGGCGTGCACGTCCAGGTCGCGGGCGAGCACCTCGTTGATCTTCTGCTCGACGTCGGTCATCACGGCCGTCGGGACGGCCGACGGCGAACCGAAGTCGAAGCGGAAGCGGCCGGGCTGGTTCTCCGAACCGGCCTGGGCGGCCGTCGGGCCGAGGGCGTCGCGCAGGGCCTGGTGGGTCAGGTGGGTGGCCGAGTGGGCGCGGGCGATGGCCTTGCGGCGGCGGGCGTCGATGGAGGCGTGGGCCTTGGCGCCGACCGTCACCTCGCCGACCTGCACGACGCCCTTGTGGACGTAGACACCCGGGACCGGCTTCTGGCAGTCGCGGACCTCGATGACGGCACCCGAGTCCACCTTGATCCGGCCGGTGTCGCCGATCTGGCCACCGCCCTCGGCGTAGAAGGGGGTGCGGTCGAGGACGACCTCGACCTCGTCGCCCTCCGTGGCGGCCGGGGAGGAGACGCCGTCGACGAGGATGCCGACGATCGTGGTCTCGCCGTCGGTGTCGGAGTAGCCGATGAACTCGGTGGCACCGGCGGCGTCGGCGATCTCCCGGTAGGCACCCATGTCGGCGTGGCCGGTCTTCTTGGCCTGGGCGTCGGCCTTGGCGCGCTCCCGCTGCTCCTTCATCAGGCGGCGGAAGCCGTCCTCGTCCACGGACAGGCCCTGCTCGGCGGCCATCTCCAGGGTGAGGTCGATCGGGAAGCCCCAGGTGTCGTGGAGCAGGAACGCCTTGTCGCCGGAGAGGACCGAGCCGCCGGACTGCTTGGTCTCGGTGACGGCGGTGTCGAGGATGTTGGTGCCGGCCTTCAGCGTCTTGAGGAAGGCGTTCTCCTCGGCGACGGCGACCTTCTCGATGCGCTCGCGGTCGGTGACCAGCTCCGGGTACTGCTGGCCCATCATCTCGATGACCGTGTCCACGAGGTCCTTGACGACCGGGCCGGTGGCACCGAGCAGCCGCATGTTGCGGATGGCGCGGCGCATGATGCGGCGCAGCACGTAGCCCCGGCCCTCGTTGCCGGGGGTCACGCCGTCGCCGATGAGCATCACCGAGGTGCGCATGTGGTCGGTGACCACGCGCAGCGAGACGTCCGACTCGTGGGCGTCGCCGTAGGCCACACCGGTCAGCTCGGTGGCCCTGTCGATGACGGCCATGGAGGTGTCGATCTCGTACATGTTCTGCACACCCTGCAGAATCATGGCGAGGCGCTCCAGGCCGAGGCCCGTGTCGATGTTCTTGCTCGGCAGCTCACCGAGGATCTCGAAGTTGTCCTTGCCGGTGCCCTCGCCCCGCTCGTACTGCATGAAGACGAGGTTCCAGATCTCCACGTACCGCTCGTCGTTGACGGCCGGGCCGCCCTCGACGCCGAACTCGGGGCCGCGGTCGTAGTTGATCTCGGAGCAGGGGCCGCACGGGCCGGGGACGCCCATGGACCAGTAGTTGTCCTTCATGCCGAGGCGCTGGATGCGCTCCTTCGGCACACCGACGACCTCGTGCCAGATGCGCTCGGCCTCGTCGTCGTCCTTGTAGACGGTGATCCACAGACGCTCGGGGTCGAGGCCGTAACCGCCCTTGTCCTGGGGGCTGGTGAGCAGCTCCCAGGCGTACTTGATGGCGCCTTCCTTGAAGTAGTCGCCGAAGGAGAAGTTGCCGCACATCTGGAAGAACGTGCCGTGCCGGGTGGTCTTGCCGACCTCTTCGATGTCGGGCGTGCGCACGCACTTCTGCACGCTGGTGGCGCGCGCGAAGGGCGGCTTGACCTCACCGAGGAAGTAGGGCTTGAAGGGCACCATGCCGGCGGGGACCAGGAGCAGAGTCGGGTCGTCCGCGATGAGCGACGCCGAAGGGACGACGGTGTGCCCGCGCTCCTCGAAGAAGCTCAGCCAGCGGCGGCGAATCTCGGCCGACTCCATCAGTGGTCCTCATTCCGGTTGTACGAGTACGTCGTGTCGTCGACGTACTTCGGGTTGCTGCGGTCGTTCTCGATGGCGGTGTACCGCCGGGGTGCGGGGAGTTCGGGGTCGGCGTTGATGCCCAGCGCCTCGCCCAGCTCGGCCTCCCGCCGTGCCATGTTGTCCCGGACGTCGAGCGCGAAGCCGACCGCGCGGTCCTTCAGGCGGTGACCGGTCTCCAGCGCCTTGTTGGCCGCGGTGGCGGCGAGGCTCTCCGGGGTCAGCTGCCTGATCTTGCGGTTGACCTTGGTGGTGGCCCACACACCGGCGGCGACACCCGTGCTGAACCAGAACGTACGACGGAACATCGCTCGGTCTCAGTCCTTACTTCCGCTTGCGTCGTGCGGCGGGGACCGTGCGGCCCACGATCACCGTACGTCGGGGCGACTTCGGGGGCGCGTCCTCCTTGCGGCCGCCCAGGGCCCGGCGGACGCCGTAGCCGAAGGCCGCGACCTTGACCAGCGGGCCACCGAAGGTGGAGGCCACGGTGGTGGAGAGCGCGGAGGCGTTCGACGTGACCTCCTGGACGTCGGAGGCGATGGCGTCGACCCGGTCGATCTGGGTCTGCGCGGAACGCACGGCCGCGGAGGCGTCGGCGAGCAGCGGGACGGCCTGATCGGTCACGTCCGCCACGAGTTTGGTGGTCGCCTTGAGCGTCTGGGCCAGCCTCACCAGTGCGACGGCGAGGAAGGAGACCAGGATCGCCCAGAAGACGGCCACCAGGATCCCGGCAACCTCTCCACCGGACACTGTGCGCACCCGCTCCCTGAAACGTGCTCTGAACTTCGGAACCATGTAAAAGCAGTGCACCGAGCCTATCGCGCCGGGCGCGGGGCTCCGTACCGGATTACCGGCGGCGGGCGCGAGAGTCGCGGGAAGCGATTGTACGGAATGAACACGGTTCAGTACGCTCCGTGTCCCATGCGAGGTCCTCAGCGCCCCGGTCCCGCCACGCGCGGCGATCTGCCCCCCGAACTCACCGCCTTCGTCGGGCGCCCGGCCGAACTGGCCGGGCTGGCCGAGGCGATGGAGACGGCCAGGCTGGTGACCGTGACGGGCGTCGGCGGTGTGGGCAAGTCCCGCCTCGCGGCCCGGGCGGCGGCCCGGTCGGCGCCCGGGGACGGGGTGTGGTGGGTCGAGCTGTCGCCGGTACGCGATCCGCAGTCCGTCCAGTACGCGCTGGCCGAGGCGCTCGACCTGAACGATCACACGACCCGCACGCCGGTCGAGACGGTGCTCCGGCATCTCGCCGGCCGCCGTGCGCTGCTGGTGCTCGACGGCTTCGAGCACCAGGTGGAGGCCGTCGCTCTGCTGGTCGCCCGGCTGCTGCGCGGGCTGCCGGAGCTGCGGGTGCTGGCCGTGGGACGGCGGCCGCTCGGGCTCGCGGGCGAGCGGCTGTTCCCGCTCGGCCCGCTGACCGGGGACGAGGCGGTGGAGCTGTTCGCGGACCGGGCCCGGCAGCGCGGGCTGACGGTGGAGGACGGTCCGGCGGTGCGGGAGCTGTGCGGCCGGCTGGAGGGTCTGCCGCTGGCCGTGGAGCTGGCCGCGGGGCGGCTGCGGGCGCTGTCACCCGCGCAGCTGCTGCAACGGCTGGACGACCGGTTCCGGCTGCTGACCGGCGGCGACCGGGACGCGCTGCCCCGCCACCAGGCGCTGCGCACGGCGATCGGCTGGAGCCATGAGTTGTGCACGCCCGCCGAACGGCTGCTGTGGGCACGGCTGTCGGTGTTCGCGCGGACCTTCGACCTGGAGGCGGCCGAGTACGTGTGCAGCGGAGACGGGCTGGACGCCGAGGACGTGCTGGACGTGCTGGCCGAGCTGCTGGCCCAGTCGGTACTGACCCGCGAGGAGGGCCCGGCCGGACCGCGCTACCGGATGCTGGACACCGTCCGGGAGTACGGCGCCGACTGGCTGGAGGCGACCGGGGACGCGCCCCGGCTGCGGCGGCGGCACCGGGACTGGTACCTGGGCCTCGCGACCTGGTGCGAGCTGGACTGGTTCTCGCCCCGGCAGCGCGAGGTCGCCGCGCGGGTGGAGGCGGAACTGCCCAACCTTCGGGTGGCGCTCGAGTTCTGCCTGACCGAGCCGGACGAGGCGCATCTGGGCCAGTACCTGGCGGGCTCGCTGTGGTTCTGCTGGGCGGGCTGCGGGCGGCTGTCGGAGGGGCGGCGGTGGCTGGAGCGGAGCGTGGAGCTGGACTCCGAGTACGAGCGGTCCCGGCTGAAGGCGCTGTGGGTGCTCGGTTACGTGGCGGTCCTCCAGGGCGACACCGTGCCGGCGCTGGCGGCGCTGCGGGAGTGCCGGGAGCAGGCCGAGCGGGTCGCGGACGGGACCGCGGTGGCGTACGCGGAGCACCGCACCGGGTGTCTGGCGCTGGTCACGGACGACATGGCGCGCGCGGAGACGCTGCTGCGTTCGGCGCTGGAGCGCTACCGGGAGATCGGCGAGCTGAACAGCAACGTCCTGATGGGCCAGGTGGAGCTGGCGATGGCGCGGGCGTTTCAGGGGGATCTGCCGGACGCGGTGCGGCTGTGCGAGGACGTGCGCCGGGTGTGCGAGGACCACGGGGAGCGGTGGGCCCGCTCGTACGCGCTGTACGTGCTGGCCTACGCGGCCTGGCGGGGCGGGGACCCGGTGGCCGCGCGGGCACTGCTCGAGGACTGCCTGGAGAACGTGCACACCTTTCACGACCTGCTGGGTACGGCGCTGTGCATCGAGCTGCTCGCCCTGGTCACGGCCGGGCAGGGCGACCCGGCCGAGGCGGCGGTGCTCCAGGGCGCGGCGGGCCGGCTGTGGCCGTCGGTGGGCCTGCCGCTGTTCGGTTCCGCGTACTACAACGCCCCGCACGAGCTGTGCGAGGCGACCGCCCGGCGGGCCCTCGGCGACGGCCGGTACGAGGAGTGTGTGCGGGAGGGGGCGCGGCTGGACCGGGAGGCGGCCGTCGCCCGGGCGCTGGGGCGCGGCGGGGTCCGGCCGCTGCCCGCGCTGCCGGCGCCGCGCGGGCCGGTCTCGCGCTCCCACGGTGAGGCGGGCAAACGCGAACCCGCCGCCTCGCCCACCCGGAAGGGCGGGGAGACGGCGGGCTGAGGTGCTGCGCCGGGGCTGGGATCAGCGGGCGTAGTACTCGACGACGAGCTGCTCGTCGCAGATCACCGGGATCTCCTTGCGGTTCGGCTCGCGGTCCAGGCGGAACGCCAGGGCCTTGAGGTTCACCTGCAGGTAGCGCGGGGTCTCGCCGTCGGGGGCGAAGCCACCCTCACGGGCGATCTGGAAGAGCGTCTTGTCCTTGGAGCGGTCGCGGACCTGCACGACGTCGTCCGGACGGACACGGAAGGACGGCTTGTCGACCTTCTGGCCGTTGACCTGGATGTGGCCGTGGACGACCATCTGACGGGCCTGGTAGATGGTGCGGGCGATGCCCGAACGCAGGACCAGGGCGTCGAGACGGCGCTCGAGCTCCACGATCAGGGCCTCACCGGTCTTGCCCTGGACCTTGGACGCACGCTCGTAGGCGCGGACCAGCTGGCGCTCGGAGATGTCGTACTGAGCGCGCAGGCGCTGCTTCTCGAGCAGACGGACCTTGTAGTCCGAGTTCTGCTTGCGGCCGCGGCCGTGCTCGCCCGGCGGGTAGGGGCGGGCCTCGAAGTACTTGACGGCCTTCGGGGTCAGCGCGATGCCGAGGGCACGCGACTTCTTGACCTTGGGGCGGGACTGGTTCGCCACTGTCTGTTTCTCTTTCCTGGTTTCGGCTTGTCAGGGTTGAGGGAGGTCGCATCCGCAGCCGGGGAAACCCGCCGGGTCCGTGTGGACCTGCCGGGCAGCCGCTCCCCTGATCTGGGCACATACGTGCAGCACGCGAGTGGCCCACCGGCCGGTCCCGGGTTCCCGGGTGGTGGTGGGCTGCCCGCGACACCGTTCGACGGTGCGCGACGCTCCTGGAGTCGGTCCGCGAGGGACCGGGTCTCCGGCTGACTGTCCCGTTCTGACTGCACGGGACTCAGCACTTCGGGGAAGTCTACAGGCTGCTCAGGAGCGCTTGCGACCGAGGTGCTTCCTGGTCCATTCGACGGCGTCGGCGTACCGGGCCTCGGTGCCGTGCCGGGTCGGGGTGTAGTACTCGCGGTCCTTCAGGGCGTCCGGGGCGTACTGCTGCGGCGCGATGCCCTCGGGCAGGTCGTGCGGGTACACGTAGCCCTGCGCGTGGCCGAGTTTGGCGGCGCCCTTGTAGTGCCCGTCGCGCAGGTGCGCCGGCACCGGGCCGGCCAGGCCCTTGCGGACGTCCTCCATCGCGGCGCCGATCGCGGTGGTCGCCGCGTTGGACTTCGGGGCCAGGGCGAGGGCGATGGTGGCGTGGCTGAGGGTCAGGGCGGCCTCGGGGAAGCCGATCATGGCGACCGCATGGGCCGCGGCGACCGCGATGGGCAGCGCGTTGGGGTCGGCGAGGCCGATGTCCTCACTGGCGGAGATCATCAGCCGGCGGGCGATGAACCGGGGGTCCTCGCCCGCCTCGATCATGCGGGCCAGGTAGTGCAGGGCCGCGTCGACGTCGGAGCCGCGGATGGACTTGATGAGGGCGCTGGCGACGTCGTAGTGCTGGTCGCCGTCGCGGTCGTACTTCACCGCCGCCCGGTCGACGGTCCGCTCCAGCGTCTGCAGGCCGATCTCGGTCTCGCCCTGGTCGAGGGCGGCGCCGGCGGCCGCCTCCAGGGCGGTCAGGGCGCGCCGGGCGTCGCCGCCGGCGATGCGCAGCAGGTGGTCCTCGGTCTCCTCGGGGAGGGTGACGGCGTTATTCAGGCCGCGCTCGTCGGTCAGCGCCCGCTTGAGCAGGCCGCAGATGTCGTCGTCGGTGAGCGGTTCGAGGGTGAGCAGCAGGGAGCGGGACAGCAGCGGGGAGATCACCGAGAAGTAGGGGTTCTCCGTGGTCGCCGCGATCAGGGTCACCCAGCGGTTCTCGACGGCCGGCAGCAGGGAGTCCTGCTGCGCCTTGCTGAAGCGGTGGATCTCGTCCAGGAAGAGGACGGTCTCCTTGCCGAAGCCGCCGGCGGCCCGGCGGGCGCCGTCGATGACCGCACGGACCTCCTTGACGCCCGCGGTGATCGCGGACAGCTCCACGAACCGCTTGTCGGTGGCCTTGGAGACGACGTAGGCGAGTGTCGTCTTTCCGGTGCCGGGCGGGCCCCAGAGGATCACCGAGGACGGTCCGGCGGGGCCGCCTCCCCCTCCGACGAGCCGGCGCAGGGGCGAGCCGGGCTTGAGCAGATGCTGCTGGCCCACGACCTCGTCGAGTGTGCGCGGGCGCATCCGCACCGCCAGGGGGCTGGCCGCCGGGTCCTTCTCCTGGCGTTCTTCCGCTGCTGCGGTGAAGAGGTCGGGTTCCACGCAGAAACCCTAAAACACCGCACTGACAATCGGCGCCGGGCGGCCGGCGGCCCCGCCCGGGACCGTCAGCTCGTCCAGAAGTCCCACCAGCGGGTCAGGACCAGCATGCCGATGATCCCGACGTGCAGGACCGGCACCACCCAGGTGAACTCTCCGAAGAACGACTTCAGCCGGCGCGGGGAGGGCAGGAAGTCGTTGCGGACGTTGAACGAGGTGACGTACCAGAACATGGTGATCGTGGCGACCCAGGCCAGCGAGCACCACAGGCACAGCGCGTTGATCCGGTACAGGGACTGGAACTGCAGCCAGGTGCAGAAGGCGACGCCGAAGAGCGTGCCGAAGTTGAAGGTCAGCCAGTACCAGCGGGGGAAGCGGGCGCGGGCCAGCAGGCTCACGCCGACGCAGACGACGATGCCGTAGCAGACCAGGCCGAGCATCGGGTTCGGGAAGCCGAACGCGGCGGCCTGCTTGCTCTCCATGACGCTGCCGCAGGAGACGACCGGGTTGAGGCTGCACCCGGGGGTGAAGGTCTTGCCCGCGACCTTCGCCTCAAGGATCTTGAACTTGTCGAGCGTGATGACCCAGGCGGCGAGCAGTCCGGCCGCGCCGGTGATCACCAGCAGCAGGGCGAAGGCGCGGCTGCCGCCCACCGTGCGCGGCGCGTCGGCGGCACGCTCGGGACCGGGCTGGGTGGAGGCGTCCCTGACTGTCGTCTTGCTCATCACGCCGATTCCGTCACTTGAGAGTCGGACCATCTTCGGGCACGGGTCATTGTGCCGCACGCGCGCGGGTGGGCACCGTTCGCTTCCCATAAGGATGTACGTACGACAGGTGCCGTCCGTTCGGTTCCGGACGCCGGCCGCACGCCGGACGACAAGGGCGCCGGAGCCCCCGGAGGGAACGTCCGGCGCCCACGCGCGCGTGCGGGCGGCTAGGGCCTGCGTCGCGCGGCAGAGGACCACTTTCGCAACAGGCCCTTAGCCGAGCCGCGACTCCAGTTCGGCCACGATCTCGTTGACGCCGATCGCCGTCTGCTCGCCGGACTCCATGTCCTTGAGCTGCACGACGCCCTCGGCGAGGTCGCGCTCACCGGCCACCAGGGCGTAGCGGGCCCCGCTGCGGTTGGCGTTCTTCATGGCGCCCTTCAGGCCCTTGCCGCCGTAGGAGAAGTCCGCCGCGATACCCACCTTGCGCAACTCGGTGACCTTGGCGAACAGCACCCGGCGGGCCTCCTCGCCGAGGGGCACCGCGTAGACGCTGGTCGAGGACGGGATGTCCAGCTCGACGCCCTCGGCCTCCAGGGCGAGGACCGTGCGGTCGACGCCGAGGGCCCAGCCGACGGAGGGCAGCGCGGGACCGCCGATCATCTCGGACAGGCCGTCGTAGCGGCCGCCGCCGCCCACGGCGGACTGGGAGCCCAGACCGCCGTGCACGAACTCGAACGTGGTGCGGGTGTAGTAGTCCAGGCCGCGCACCAGCTTCGGGTCGTCCTCGAAGGCCACGCCCGCCGCGCCGATCAGCTCGCGGACCTCCTCGTGGTACGCCTTGCAGGCGTCGCACAGGTAGTCGCGCAGCAGCGGCGCGCCGGTGAGCTGCTTCTGCACCGACTCGCGCTTGTCGTCGAGGACCCGCAGCGGGTTGATGTCGACGCGCCGGCGCGTGTCCTCGTCGAGGTCGAGGCCGCGCAGGAAGTCCTGCAGCGCGGCCCGGTACACCGGCCGGCACTCCTTGTCGCCCAGCGAGTTCAGCAGGATGCGGAAGTCGCGCAGGCCCAGGGAGCGGTACGCCTGGTCGGCCAGGATGATCAGCTCCGCGTCGAGCGCCGGGTCCTCGGCGCCGATCGCCTCGGCGCCGACCTGGGAGAAGTGCCGGTAACGGCCCTTCTGCGGGCGCTCGTAGCGGTAGTACGAGCCGGAGTACCAGAGCTTGACGGGAAGGTTGCCCGACTTGTGCAGGTTGGCCTCCAGGGCCGCACGCAGCACGGACGCCGTGCCCTCGGGGCGCAGGGCGAGCTTGTCGCCGCCCTTGGTCTCGAAGGCGTACATCTCCTTGGTCACGATGTCGGTGGACTCGCCGACACCGCGAGCGAACAACTCGACGTTCTCGAAACCGGGCGTCTCGATGTAGCCGTAGCCGGAGTTGCGCAGCGGAGCGGCGATCGCCTCGCGGACCGCCAGGTACGTGGCGGAGTCCGGCGGGATGAGGTCATAGGTGCCCTTGGGGGCGTTGAACGTGCTCACGGAAGACTCTCTCGTCACATTCCTCGTCGGGGAGCCTCGAAGGCTCCCTGGCCGGCGGCCACCTGCCGCAGATAGGGGTTGGTGGCGCGCTCCTGGCCGATGGTCGTCTGGGTGCCGTGGCCGGACAGCACCACGGTGGAGTCGTCGAGCGGCAGGCACACGCGTGCCAGCGAGTCGAGCATGTCCTCCATCGAGCCACCCGGCAGATCGGTGCGTCCGACGGAGCCGGCGAACAGCAGATCCCCGGAGAAGAGAATCGGCGGGATGTCCGCCGCCCCGGGCATCCGGAAGGTCACCGACCCCTTGGTATGGCCCGGCGCGTGCGCGACGGAGAGCTCCAGTCCGGCCAGCGCGAGGGTGACGCCGTCGGTCAGCTCCTTGACGTCGTCGGGCTCCCCCACGGTCAGCTCGCCCATCAGCGGCATGCCGATCGACCGGCCGAGCGCCTTCTCGGGGTCGCTCAGCATGTACCGGTCCCCGGGGTGGATCCAGGCGGGTACGTCGTGCGCGCCGCACACGGGGACGACCGAGGCGACGTGGTCGATGTGGCCGTGGGTGAGGACGACGGCGACGGGCTTGAGCCGATGCTTCCTGAGTGCTTCCTCGACTCCTTGGGCGGCCTGGTGGCCCGGGTCGATGATCACGCACTCCTCACCGGCGGCGGGGGCGACGAGATAACAGTTCGTCCCCCAGGCCCCGGCGGGGAACCCGGCAATGAGCACGATCGTCCTTCGTTGTGTCGATACGGGAGGTCTCACGGGCGGTCGGCCCGTGGCCCAGAGCCTACCGGCGCTGCCGTTTCCTCAGCGAACCCATATACGGTACGGGGCTACACGCGTCTGTCGGCTCAGAGGACGCACGCGTACCGGTCGACACACGACACGCATGAGGAGAGAACCCGGTGGTCAGCCAGGAGCAGCGGCGGCGTCAGCTCGCCCGGGAGAAGTTCTTGCGGCAGCAGCAGCGGCGCACCAGCGCGCGGCGCAAGGCGCGCATGCGCAACTCCGTGATCGCGTCGGTGCTGGGCGTGGTCGTGATCGGCAGTGTCGCGCTGTACACGACCGGCGTGCTGAAGAACGGCGACGACGACAAGAAGACGAACGCGAGCGCCGACGTCACCCCGAGCGCCACGCCGAGCAAGAAGGCGCCGGACCCGTGCGCGAAGCCGGCCGCGGGCTCGATCGGCAAGCTCCAGTGGAAGAAGGAGCCGGCGATGACGATCGACACGTCGGCGAAGTACACGATGAAGCTCGCGACGACGTGCGGTGACATCGGCATCGCGCTGAAGGCGTCGGCGGCCCCGCACACCGTCAACTCCTTCGACTTCCTCGCGGGCAAGGGCTTCTTCGACCACACCAGGTGCCACCGTCTGACGACGAACGGCATCTACGTGCTGCAGTGCGGCGACCCGACGGGCCAGGGCAGCGGCGGTCCGGGCTACACGATCCCGGACGAGAACCTGAAGGACGCGAGCCTGAAGGGCAACAAGTACCCGGCGGGCACGGTGGCGATGGCCAACACCGGCCAGAAGCACACCGGCGGCAGCCAGTTCTTCCTGGTCTACAAGGACAGCCCGTTGCCGCCCAGTTACACGCCGTTCGGCACGATCGACACGGCCGGCCTGAAGGTGCTGGACAAGATCGCGGCCGCTGGCGAGAACACGGGCGCGGGCGACGGCGCCCCGAACGCGACCGTTGTCATCGACAAGGCGACGGTCACCAAGTCCTGACTTCACCGGCGAGATCAGTACGGCGAACTGCGGAATTTCGGTCGCGCTGGATGCGGACAGGCAACCCGCTGGTCGCCTATGTTGGCCGTGACGAAACTGTGGACGATGCCCGGGGGCGCTGAGACCCGCCGCAGGCATCATGTGGAGGAGGCGCTGTGAGCAGCGACCCGTGGGGCCGCGTCGACGAGACGGGGACCGTGTACGTGCGTACGGCCGACGGCGAGCAGGTCGTCGGTTCCTGGGCGGCCGGCTCCCCTGAGGAGGCGCTTGCCTACTTCGAGCGCAAGTACGAGGGCCTGGTTGTCGAGATCGGCCTCCTCGAGAAGCGAGTGAAGACCACCGACCTGTCGGCGAAGGACGCCCAGACCGCGATCGACCACCTGCGCGAGCAGGTGGACGCGCATCACGCGGTCGGCGATCTGGAGGCGCTGAAGACCCGGCTGGACAAGCTCGTGGCGACGGTCGAGGCCCGGCGCGAGGAGCGCAAGGCGCAGCGGGCCAAGCAGTCCGACGAGGCACGCCGGGCCAAGGAGGACCTGGTCACGGAGGCCGAGCAGCTCGCGCAGTCGGACCAGTGGCGGGCCGCCGGTGAGCGGCTGCGGGCGCTCGTGGACACCTGGAAGGGTCTGCCGCGTCTGGACCGCAAGTCCGACGACGAGCTGTGGCACCGGTTCTCGCACGCCCGGTCGGCGTTCTCCAAGCGCCGCAAGGCGCACTTCGCGCAGCTTGACGCGCAGCGCGAGGAGGCGCGCAAGACCAAGGAGCGGCTGGTCTCGGAGGCCGAGGCGCTGTCCGGTTCGACGGACTGGGGTCCGACGGCGGCGCGCTACCGCGAGCTGATGGCGGAGTGGAAGGCCGCGGGCCGTGCCCAGCGCGAGCACGAGGACGACCTGTGGAACCGCTTCCGCGGTGCCCAGGACGTGTTCTTCGCCGCCCGCAGCGGGGTCTTCGCCGAGCGGGACGCCGAGCAGGCGGAGAACCTCAAGCTCAAGGAGGAGCTGGCCGAGGAGGCCGAGAAGCTCCTGCCGATCTCGGACCTGAAGGGCACCCGGGCCGCCTTCCGCTCGATCAACGAGCGCTGGGAGGCCATCGGTCACGTCCCGCGGGACGCGCGGCCGAAGGTCGAGGGCCGGATGCACACGGTCGAGCGGGCCATCCAGGAGGCCGAGGAGGCCGAGTGGCGCCGGACCAACCCGGAGGCGCGTGCGCGCGCCGAGGGCCTGACCGGTCAGCTCCAGGCCGCGGTCGACAAGCTGCGCGCTCAGATCGATCAGGCGCGCGCCCAGGGCAACGGCTCCAGGGCCGACAAGCTGGAGCGTGAGCTGGAGGGCCGTCAGGCGCTCCTGGACCAGGCTCTGAAGGGCCTGCAGGAGTTCGGCGGCTGATCCCCTCACCGACCACGTGGAAAGGCCCCGTACGCACGTACGGGGCCTTTCCGGTGTTCCGGTGGCCCCCTGGGAGCCCAGGGGGCCTGCGTGAGTGGCCTACGAGCGGGTGCGCGCCGAGGTCACTCGGTAGACGTCGTACACGCCCTCCACACCCCGTACGGCCTTCAGGACGTGGCCGAGGTGCTTGGGGTCGCCCATCTCGAAGGTGAACCGGGAGGTGGCCACCCGGTCGCGGGAGGTCTGGACGGCCGCCGAGAGGATGTTGACGTGCTGGTCGGACAGGACCCGGGTGACGTCCGACAGCAGCCGGGAGCGGTCCAGCGCCTCGACCTGGATGGCGACCAGGAAGACCGAGGACTGGGTCGGCGCCCACTCGACGTCGAGGATCCGCTCCGGCTCGCGGGACAGTGACTCCACATTGACGCAGTCGCTGCGGTGAACCGATACACCGCTACCGCGCGTGACGAATCCGATGATCGGGTCGCCCGGGACCGGGGTGCAGCAGCGGGCCAGCTTCACCCACACGTCGTCGACGCCCTTGACGACGACACCGGGGTCGGCGCTGGAGCGGCGCTTGCGGCCGCGGCCGCGGGCCGGCGGGACCGTCTCGTCGATCTCCTCGGTGGCGGCCTCCTCGCCGCCCAGGGCCTGGACCAGCTTCTGCACGATGTTCTGCGCGGAGACGTGGCCCTCGCCGATCGCCGCGTACAACGCGGAGATGTCCGAGTAGCGCATCTCATGGGCGAGGGTGACGAGGGAGTCGCCGGTGAGGATGCGCTGGATCGGCAGGTTCTGCTTGCGCATGGCGCGCACGATGGCGTCCTTGCCCTGCTCGATCGCCTCGTCGCGGCGCTCCTTGGAGAACCACGCCCGGATCTTGTTGCGCGCCCGGGGCGACTTGACGAACCCGAGCCAGTCGCGGGACGGCCCGGCGCCGGGCGCCTTGGAGGTGAAGACCTCCACCAGGTCGCCGTTGTCCAGAGTGGATTCGAGCGGGACCAGCCGGCCGTTGACCCGCGCTCCTATGGTGCGGTGGCCGACCTCGGTGTGGACGGCGTACGCGAAGTCGACCGGGGTGGCTCCGGCCGGGAGCGCGATGACGTCACCCTTGGGCGTGAAGACGAAGACCTCGTTGCGGGACAGGTCGAAGCGCAGGGACTCCAGGAACTCGCCGGGGTCCTCGGTCTCCTTCTGCCAGTCGAGCAACTGCCGCAGCCACGCCATGTCGTTGATGGCGTCCTTGTCCTTGCCTGACGCCTTGGGGACGTCGGTGCGGACCTTGGAGGCACCGGCCACGGCCTCCTGCTTGTACTTCCAGTGCGCGGCGATGCCGTACTCCGCGCGCCGGTGCATGTCGAACGTGCGGATCTGCAGTTCGACGGGCTTGCCGTTGGGGCCGATGACCGTCGTGTGCAGCGATTGGTACATGTTGAACTTGGGCATGGCGATGTAGTCCTTGAACCGGCCCGGGACCGGATTCCATCGCGCGTGCACCGTGCCGAGGGCCGCGTAGCAGTCGCGGACCGTGTCGACGAGGACGCGGATGCCCACCAGGTCGTAGATCTCCGCGAAGTCGCGACCGCGGACGATCATCTTCTGGTAGACGCTGTAGTAGTGCTTCGGGCGGCCGGTGACGGTCGCCTTGATCCGGGCGGCCCGCAGATCGGCCTGGACCTCGTCGGTGACTATGGCGAGGTACTCGTCCCGCTTGGGCGCCCGTTCGGCGACCAGCCGCACGATCTCGTCGTACATCTTGGGGTAGAGGATCGCGAACGCGAGGTCCTCCAGCTCCCACTTGATGGTGTTCATCCCCAGCCGGTGGGCCAGCGGCGCGTAGATCTCCAGCGTCTCGCGCGCCTTCTTCTCCTGCTTCTCGCGCTTGAGGTAGCGCATGGTGCGCATGTTGTGCAGGCGGTCGGCGAGCTTGATGACCAGGACGCGCGGGTCCTTGGCCATCGCCACGACCATCTTGCGCACGGTCTCGGCCTGCGCCGCCTCGCCGAACTTGACCTTGTCCAGCTTGGTCACGCCGTCGACGAGCAGCGCGACGACGTCGCCGAAGTCGCGGCGCAGGTCGTCCAGGCCGTACTCGGTGTCCTCGACGGTGTCGTGCAGGAGCCCCGCCATCAGGGTCGCCGGGTCCATGCCCAGCTCGGCGAGGATGGTGGTGACGGCGAGCGGGTGCGTGATGTACGGGTCGCCGCTCTTGCGCTTCTGGCCGCGGTGCCAGCGCTCGGCGACCTGGTAGGCGCGCTCGATCTGCCGGAGCGTCGAGTTCTCGATCTTCGGGTCGTTGCTGCGCACTATCCGCAGCAGCGGCTCCAGCACGGGGTTGTACGGGTTCGCTCGCTGGACGCCGAGCCGGGCGAGGCGGGCACGGACGCGGTTGGAGGAACCGGAGCGGGCGGGCTGGCCCGCGGCGGGGCGCACGGGCGGGGCCGGTTTGGGACGGGCGACCTCGGCAGCCTTCTCGACCGGCGCGGACTGGGCGTGCTCCACCGCCCCGCGCGTGTCGTTCTTCGCGTGCGACACGTTCGGAGCGGGTTTGGCCGCGGCCGCCGAGTCGGGCTTGGCGGCGGTCAGGTGCTGGGCCTCGTCTGGCAAGAGGACTCCTCGTGCGCGATCCGGGTCCCCCGATCAGGCTCCGGAGACCCCATGGTAGCGATCCCGCGCCCCGGCATCGCCTTCAGGCGGATGTGAGGACCGTGTACCCAGGGAACGCCGGGGGCTCTCGTGTGATTCCGGGAGGTGGCCTGGAGATGTCTCGCCGGGCGTGGACGGCGTGGGCCGGGTGCCGGGGACCGGGTGACGGGGGCCGTGACGGCGACGGCCGCCCCGGGGGTGCCGGGGCGGCCGTCGCGCGGTGCTCGGTCCGTGGGACCTGGTGGGTCAGACCTGGAGGAGCGCGCTGAGCGGCGCGCCGTCGAGGGCCGGCTCCAGGCGGGCGCGGCCGCCGAGGAAGCCGAGCTCCATGAGGACGGCGAGGCCCGAGACGTCGGCGCCGGCCCGCTGGATGAGGTGGATGGCGGCTTCGGCGGTCCCGCCGGTCGCCAGCACGTCGTCCACGATCAGCACCCGGTCGCCCGCGGTGAGGTCCTCGGCGTGCACCTCGATCTCCGCCGAGCCGTACTCGAGGTCGTAGGCCTGGCGCAGGGTCGCTCCGGGCAGCTTGCCCGCCTTGCGAACCGGGATGAAGCCGAGGCCGGCGCGGACCGCGACCGGGGCGCCCAGGATGAAGCCCCGGGCCTCCAGGCCGACGATCTTGGTCGCGCCGGTGTCCGCCGCGATCGCGGCGAGCGCGTCGGTCAGGCTCGTGAACGCGGCCGGGTCCGCGAGCAGCGGGGTGATGTCCTTGAACATCACGCCCGGCTCCGGGTAGTCCGCCACGTCCCGGATGCGGCTGAGCAGCAGCCCCTCGATGTCCGTCATCGGCGCTTCCCGGAGGTCCTGCCCCGGCCCCGGTTGCGGGAGACGGGCTGGTTGCGCGGGCCGACGACGGCCGGAGCGTTGTCGTCGGACTCGTCACCGCCCGTCACCCGGGCGCCCGCGAGGTCCTCTCCCGCGGCGGCCTGGGCGCGCTTGGCCAGCACCCGCTTGCGCAGCGCCTTCATCGCCGGCTCGCGCTCCTTGAGGTCGGCGACGAGCGGCGTGGCGATGAAGATCGAGGAGTAGGCGCCGGCCGCCAGGCCGACGAACAGCGACAGCGAGATGTCGTTCAGCGTGCCGGCGCCGAGGAAGCCGCCGCCGATGAACAGCAGGCCGGCCACCGGCAGCAGGGCGACCACGGTGGTGTTGATGGAACGCACCAGCGTGCCGTTGATCGACAGGTTGGCGATGTCGCTGTAGGTGAAACGGGTCTGCTTGGTGATGTCCTTGGTCTGCTCCTTGAGGCTGTCGAAGACGACGACCGTGTCGTAGAGCGAGTAACCGAGGATGGTCAGCAGACCGATGACCGTACCGGGCGTGACCTCGAAGCCGACCAGGGCGTAGATACCGGTCGTGATGGTGATGTCGTGGATGAGCGCGACGAGGGCGGCGATGGCCATGCGCCACTCGAAGGCGATCGCCAGGTAGATCACCACGAGCACCATGAAGATGCCGAGGCCCTCCCACGCCTTGTTGGCGATCTGCTCACCCCAGCTGGGCCCGACCAGGTCGGCGGCCAGCTTCTCCGGGTTGAGCTTCAGGTCCTGGGCCAGCTTCTGCTTGATCTGGTCGGACTTGTCGGTGTCGATGCCGGCGATCTGGATGCGCAGGCTGCCGTTGCCGAGCTTCTGCACGATCGCCTCGTGGCCGGAGGCGTCTTTCGCGAACTCCTCCGCCTGCGCCACCGAGGTGCTCATCTTCACCGGCGTGGTGAAGACCGCGCCGCCCTGGAATTCGATGCCCATGTTCAGGCCGCGCACCGCCAGGCCGAGGATGGCCGTGATGGTGATCAGGATGGAGACGCCGTACCAGATCTTGCGCTTGCCGACGAAGTCGTAGCTGATCTCGCCGCGGTGCAGTCGGGCACCGAGGTTGCCGAGTTTCGACATCGCTCACGCCTCCTTCGGGTCGGCAGGGCCGGCGGCGGGACCGGCGGGACGGCGGGTGCGGCGCAGCGGCGGCGGGGCGCCCAGGCTCTTCGGGTCGAGACCGGACCACTTGTGGCCGTCGGCGAAGAACTTCCGGCGGGCCAGCAGCGTCATCAGCGGCTTGGTGAACAGGAAGACGACGACCACGTCGAGCACGGTGGTGAGGCCGAGCGTGAACGCGAAGCCCTGGACCTTGCCGACGGTGACGATGAACAGCACGGCGGCGGCGAGGAACGACACGAAGTCGGAGACCAGGATGGTGCGCCGGGCGCGCGGCCAGGCACGCTCGACGGCGGGGCGCAGCGTGCGGCCCTCACGGATCTCGTCCCGGATGCGTTCGAAGTACACGATGAACGAGTCCGCGGTGATACCGATGGCCACGATGGCACCGCAGACGGCCGGCAGGTTCAGCGCGAAGCCGATGGCCGGGCCGAGCAGCGACATGATCACGTACGTGAGGATCGCGGAGACCAGCAGGGAGGCCATCGCGACGAGCGACAGACCGCGGTAGTAGATCACCAGGTACAGCACGACCAGCGCGAGACCGATGGCGCCGGCGAGCAGACCGGCGCGCAGCTGCTCACCGCCGAGCGCGGCGGTCACGGTGGTGACGGTGTCCTCCTTGAAGGACAGCGGCAGGGCGCCGTACGACAGCATGTTGGCGAGGCTCTGCGCCTCCTGCTGGGTGAAGCTGCCGGAGATCTCCGCCTGGCCGCCGGTGATGGCGGTCCGCACGAACGGGCTGGAGACGACATCGCCGTCGAGGACGATGCCGAACTCGTTCTGCGGCTGCTGGTTCTTGGCGAGTTCCGAGGTGATGTCGGCGAACTTCTTGGTCCCGCTGGAGTTGAAGTTCATCTGGACCTGCCAGCCGGAGGCGCCCTGGGTGTCGAAGACCGCCTGGGCCTTCTTCACCTCGGTGCCGTCCACGCCGGCCGGGCCGAGCAGGTACTTGTACCAGATCTTGTTGTCCTCGCCGCAGGCCACGGTGGGCTCGCCGGGCTTGGCGCCCTGGCCGGCCTTGCTCCGCTGGTCGGGCTTGGAGCAGTCCAGGGCGGCGTACTGCGCCTGGAGCTTGGTGGCGCCGGCGGTGCCGCCGGAGGGCGACGCGGAGGGGCTGGGGGACGCCTTGGAGTCCGCGGACGACGTCGCGTTCGGGGAGCCGGAGGGCGACGGAGTGCTGTCGGCCTTGAGGGCGTCGGTGACCGGGCGGCCCTGCGAGGTGGCGGACGCCGTCGGGGAAGCGGTGGAGGACGAGGACGCCTTCTCCTTGGCCGAGGGGCTGCCCGACGGGCTCGGCGAGCCGCTGCCGCTGGGGGAGGTGCTCGGCGAGGGGGTCTTCGCGGCGACGCCGGTGGGCTCGCTGGCGAGAACCGGGCGGAAGTACAGCTTGGCGGTGGTGCCGACCTGCTGCTGGGCTTCCTTGGAGTTGGTGCCCTTGGGGATGTTCACGATGATGTGATCGGCCCCCTGGGTCTGCACCTCCGCCTCGGAGACGCCCAGGCCGTTGACGCGGCGGTTCATGATGTCGACCGCGGTGTCCATGTTGGCCTTGTTGATCGCGGACCCCTGGTCGGCCTTCGCCTTGAGCGTGATGCTCGTGCCACCGGCGAGGTCGATGCCGAGACGCGGGGTGCGGTGCCCGGAGGCGAACATCCCGGCGGTGAGCGCCACGATGGCGATCAGAATGAGGGCCAGCGAGCGCCCTGGCTTGCTCTGGGCGGTCGCGCTCCGGCCCTTCTTAGGTGCTGCCACCTTCTCGTACTCCCTCTCGGGCCGCCCCGCTGCCGGTGGGCGCGGTCGGCCATGACATGGTGTCGGGCTCCCGTGCGGAGAACACACGTGGCCGGGGTGCGCGGGGCGCGGTCACTGCCGCACCGCGCACCCCGGGACGTGGCTACTTCGCGTCGGCGTCGCCGTCGGTCTTCTTCGGCTCTTCGTCCGCCTTGGCCTCGGCAGCGGCGGCGGCCGCGTCCGCCCTGGCGTCGGCGGCGGCGGCCGCGTCGGCCTTGTCCTCGGCGGCGTCCTGCTTGCCGAGGTCGACGGCCTTGTCGCCGGAGGCGGCGGCAGGCTCCTCGGACGCGTCGGTCCCGGTCAGGGAGGAGGCGTCGTCCGGGACGATGTCCGTGTCGGACTTCAGGTCGTGCTCGATGCCGTGGACGATGCGGTTGTACTCGTCGTCGGTGAGGACGGCGCCGATCGCGTTCTTGGCGAAGAGGAGCTCGACGGCCGGTCCGGCGTCCAGGAGGACGGTGTCCTCGTTGACCTCCTTGACCGTCGCGTACATGCCCCCGATCGTACGGACGCCCGAGCCGGGCTGCAGTTCGTTGCGCATGCTGGCGGCCTGCTGCTGCTTCTTCTTGGCCGAGCGCGTCATCAGGAACATCGCCGCGATGAGCACGATGAAGGGGAGAAGGGTAAAGGCATTCACGGGACGGAATTTCCTTCGCGCGACCGCGCGGAGAGCGGCCTGTTGGATGGGGGTGGGTCGGCGCCGCCCGCGAGGGCGGCATCGGCGGAGTCTAAGCGAGTCCGCGCGCATGGAACAACGCTCAGCATGGCACCTGGGTTCCTGCTCCGGCCAATGCCTTCGCCGTCACGAACGCATCACGCCGCCCTCACGCCCCGAACAGGTCCCCTTGTCCGTTTCCCGCGGCTGACGAGCGGGGCGGGGTCAGACCGAGGTGCTCCCAGGCCGCCGGGGTGCCGACCCGGCCCCGGGGCGTACGGGCCAGCAGGCCCTCTCGCACCAGGAAGGGCTCGGCGACCTCCTCGACCGTCTCGCGCTCCTCCCCCACCGCGACCGCCAGGGTCGACAGACCGACCGGACCGCCGCCGAACAGTTTCAGCAGCGCCTCCAGGACGGCCCGGTCGAGGCGGTCGAGGCCGCGCGCGTCGACCTCGTACACGGCGAGGGCCGCCCCGGCGATCTCGCGGGTGATCAGCCCGTCGGCCTTGACCTGGGCGTAGTCGCGTACCCGGCGCAGCAGACGGTTGGCGATCCGGGGCGTGCCGCGGGAGCGGCCGGCGATCTCGGCGGCGCCGTCCGGCTCGATCTCGACGTCCAGCAGGTGCGCCGAGCGGTGCACGACCCGCTCCAGCTCGGCGGGCTCGTAGAACTCCATGTGCGCGGTGAAGCCGAAGCGGTCACGCAGCGGGGGCGGCAGCAGGCCCGCGCGGGTGGTGGCGCCGACGAGGGTGAAGGGCGGCAGTTCGAGGGGGATGGCGGTGGCGCCCGGGCCCTTGCCGACGATGACGTCGACGCGGAAGTCCTCCATGGCCATGTACAGCATCTCCTCGGCGGGCCGGGACATGCGGTGGATCTCGTCCAGGAAGAGGACCTCGCCCTCCTGGAGGGAGGAGAGGATCGCCGCCAGGTCGCCCGCGTGCTGGATGGCGGGGCCGGAGGTGATGCGGATGGGGGCGCCCATCTCGGCCGCGATGATCATCGACAGGGTGGTCTTGCCCAGGCCGGGCGCGCCGGAGAGCAGCACGTGGTCGGCGGTGGCGCCGCGTGCGCGTGCGGCGCGCAGCACGAGGTCGAGCTGTTCGCGGACCTTCTCCTGGCCGATGAACTCACCGAGGTCCTTGGGCCGCAGGGCGGCCTCGACGGCCTGGTCCTCCCGGTCGGCGGCCGAGCCCACCAGCCGCTCCTCGGCGGTGTCGGACGTGTCGTCCCAGTTCATGAATGTGCCTCGACAGGGGTTGGGGTCAGCGGGCTCGGTTCAGGGTCTGCAGCGCGGCCTTCAGCAACTGGCCCACCTGGGGCGTGCCGTCGGCGGCCTCGGCCTGCGGGGCCACGGCGGCCACGGCCTCCTCGGCCTCGCGGGTGGCGTAGCCCAGGCCGATGAGGGCGGCGTGCAGCTGGTCGCGCCAGCCCTGGGTGACCGGGGCGCCGACCGAGGGCGCGCCGGTGGGGGCGCCGAGCCGGTCCTTCAGCTCCAGCAGCAGCTTCTGTGCGCCCTTCTTGCCGATGCCCGGGACGGCGGTGAGGGCCTTCTCGTCACCGGTGGCGACGGCGCGGCGCAGCGCGTCCGGGGTGTGCACGGCGAGCATCGCCTGGGCGAGCCGGGGGCCGACGCCGCTCGCGGTCTGGAGCAGGACGAAGACCTGGCGCGCGTCGTCGTCGGCGAAGCCGTAGAGGGTCAGTGAGTCCTCGCGGACGACCAGGGAGGTGTGCAGCTTGGCGGGCCGGCCGACGCGGAGCGTGGAGAGCGTGTCGGGGGTGCACTGGACGGCCATGCCGACGCCGCCGACCTCGACGACCGCCGCGTCGGGGGCGAGCGCGGCGACGGTGCCGCTGACGAAGGCGATCATGCCGTACGGCCTTTCGTTGCGTGGGCGGTGTGCAGGGCGACCGCCTGCTGGAGCCGGTTCTGGGCGGGGGCGCGCCAGATGTGGCAGATGGCGAGGGCGAGGGCGTCGGCGGCGTCGGCGGGCTTCGGCGGGGCGCTGAGCCGCAGCAGGCGGGTGACCATGGCGCCGACCTGGGCCTTGTCGGCGCGGCCTGTGCCGGTGACGGCCGCCTTGACCTCGCTGGGGGTGTGCAGGGCGACCGGGATGCCGCGCCGGGCGGCGCAGAGCATCGCGACGGCGCTGGCCTGGGCGGTGCCCATGACGGTGCTGACGTTGTGCTGGCTGAAGACGCGCTCGACGGCGACGAACTCCGGCCGGTGCTCGTCGAGCCACTGCTCCAGGCCCTGTTCGACGGCGAGCAGCCGGTGGCTGAGGTCGGCGTCGGCGGGCGTGCGTACGACCCCCACCCCGAGCATGGTGAGCGGCCGGCCCGCGACCCCCTCGACGACGCCGACACCGCACCGCGTCAGTCCGGGGTCCACCCCCATCACGCGCACGCGCCCTCCCTTCGATCGCCTGTTTCCGCAGGCTATCGGGTACCACCGACAACGCCCCGCAGCGCGCCCCGGAAGCGGCACCGGGAAGGCGACGGGCCGACGGGGTGTCCCGTCGGCCCGTGAGAACCCGTGCACCCCTCGGGGGGTGCTGCGCGTCGGGGGTGCTACGCGTCGACCTTCTCCATGATCTCGTCGCTGACGTCGAAGTTGGCGAAGACGTTCTGCACGTCGTCGCTGTCCTCGAGCGCGTCGATCAGCTTGAAGATCTTCTTGGCGCCCTCCTCGTCCAGTTCGACCTGGACGGACGGCACGAAGCTGGAGTCGGCGGAGTCGTAGTCGATGCCGGCCTCCTGAAGGGCGGTGCGGACCGCGACCAGGTCGGTGGCCTCGCTGATGACCTCGAAGGTCTCACCGAGGTCGTTGACCTCCTCGGCGCCCGCGTCCAGGACGGCACCGAGGACGTCGTCCTCGCTCAGCTCGCCCTTGGGGACGATGACGACGCCCTTGCGGCTGAACATGTACGACACGGAGCCCGGGTCCGCCATGTTGCCGCCGTTGCGGGTCATGGCGACCCGGACGTCGGAGGCTGCGCGGTTGCGGTTGTCGGTGAGGCACTCGATGAGCACCGCGACACCGTTGGGGCCGTAGCCCTCGTACATGATCGTCTCGTAGTCCGCGCCACCGGCCTCGAGACCGCCGCCGCGCTTGATGGCGGAGTCGATGTTCTTGTTCGGGACCGACTGCTTCTTGGCCTTCTGGACGGCGTCGTACAGCGTCGGGTTGCCTTCGAGGTCCACGCCGCCCATACGCGCCGCGACCTCGATGTTCTTGATCAGCTTCGCGAAGAGCTTGCCGCGCTTGGCGTCGATCACGGCCTTCTTGTGCTTCGTCGTGGCCCATTTAGAGTGGCCGGACATCTGCCTGTCTCCTTCGCGTAACCCATCTCTGCAACGACTCCAGAGATCCTACAAGGACTCCGGTGTCCGGTTGGCGCGCACCATGTCGACGAACAGCGAGTGCACGCGGTGGTCGCCGGTCAGCTCCGGGTGGAACGACGTGGCGAGCACGTTGCCCTGGCGGACCGCGACGATGTGGCCGTCGTGCTCGGCGAGCACCTCGGCCCCGGCGCCCACGGACTCGACCCAGGGGGCGCGGATGAAGACGCCCTCCACAGGATGGCCCTCGACGCCCCTCACGTCGACCGCTGCCTCGAAGGACTCGTTCTGCCGGCCGAAGGCGTTGCGGCGCACGATCATGTCGATGCCGCCGATGGTCTCCTGGCCCGAGCGGGGGTCGAGGATCTTGTCGGCGAGCATGATCATTCCGGCGCAGGTGCCGTAGACGGGCATGCCGGCGCGCACACGCGCGCGGAGCGGTTCCATCACTCCGAAGAGGACGGCCAGCTTGGAGATGGTGGTGGACTCGCCGCCGGGCAGGACGAGACCGTCCACCTCGGCGAGTTCCTCGGGGCGCCGCACCGGCCTGGCCACGGCGTCGGCCGCGGCCAGGGCGATGAGGTGCTCCCGTACGTCGCCCTGGAGGGCCAGGACGCCAATGACGGGGGTGTTCATGTGGTTCGGTGCCTTACCAGCCGCGGTTGGCGTAGCGCTCGGTCTCGGGGAGGGTGTCGCAGTTGATGCCGACCATGGCCTCGCCGAGGTTGCGGGACGCCTCCGCGATGATCTTCGGGTCGTCGTAGAACGTGGTGGCCTTCACGATGGCGGCGGCGCGCTTGGCCGGGTCGCCGGACTTGAAGATGCCGGAGCCGACGAACACGCCCTCGGCGCCGAGCTGGCGCATCAGGGCGGCGTCGGCCGGGGTGGCGACGCCACCGGCGGAGAAGAGGACCACCGGGAGCTTGCCCAGCTCGGCGACCTCCTTGACGAGCTCGTAGGGGGCGCGCAGCTCCTTGGCGGCGGCGTACAGCTCGTTGTTGTCGTAGCCGCGCAGGCGGGCGATCTCGTTCTTGATCTGGCGCAGGTGGCGGACGGCCTCGACGACGTTGCCGGTGCCGGCCTCGCCCTTGGACCGGATCATCGCCGCGCCCTCGGCGATGCGGCGCAGGGCCTCGCCCAGGTTGGTGGCACCGCAGACGAAGGGGGTGGTGAACGCCCACTTGTCGGAGTGGTTGACCTCGTCGGCCGGGGTGAGGACCTCGGACTCGTCGATGTAGTCGACGCCGAGGGACTGCAGCACCTGGGCCTCGACGAAGTGGCCGATGCGGGACTTGGCCATGACCGGGATCGAGACGGCGTCGATGATGCCCTCGATCATGTCCGGGTCGGACATGCGGGCCACGCCGCCGTCCTTGCGGATGTCGGCCGGGACCCGCTCCAGGGCCATGACGGCGACGGCGCCCGCGTCCTCGGCGATCTTCGCCTGCTCCGGCGTGACGACGTCCATGATCACGCCGCCCTTGAGCTGTTCGGCCATGCCGCGCTTCACGCGGGCGGTGCCGGTCTCGGGAGCCTGGTTCTCGGTGGTGGACACGGGTGACCTCACTGACGGGAAAGAGAGTTTCTGCAGCTTCGAGGTAACGCGAGTGGACCAGGCCACAGCAAGGGCCAATGGCAAGCCGGTGGATTTTTTTGGCCGCGGCCGGATGGCCGGCCGGCGCCTCAGGCGACGCGCTCGACCAGGGCGGCGGGCGGTTCGTCGTCCATCTCGAAGGCCAGCGGGAAGGGAGCGTGACCGGCCAGCCGGAACCAGCGGACCTTGCGGTGTTCCCGGAGTCTGCGGGCGGCACCCACGGCGTCGTTGTGGAAGCGGCGGGCCATGGGGACCCGGCGGACGGCCTCGGCCAGCTCGTGTGCCGCCTCCTCGCCGCCCGGCGCCTCGCGCACGCCCTCGACCTGGCGCGGGTCCTCGAAGATCGCGCGCAGGGCCTGGCTCAGCTCGCTCTCCGCGACCTCCCGGTGCTCCTCCTCGGCCTGCCGGGCGGCGTGCGCGGCCTCGTAGAGGACGATCGAGGCGGCCGGGTCCAGCACGCCCGAGGTCGCCAGTTCCTGGGCCACGGAGGCCCGTCGCAGCAACTGCGCGTCCAGCGCGGCGCGGGCCGCGTCCATCCGCACGTGCAGCCGGTCGAGCCGGCCGGCCGTCCAGCTCAGGTACAGGCCGACGGCGACGAGCGCGACGAGGATCCAGATGAGGGTTGCGGTCACGGGCGAAGGCTATCGGTGGGCCGGGGTCAGTCGCGGGCCAGGCCGAACCGGGCCCGCAGACCCGTCCTCTCGTCCGCGGCCACGGCCGACGTGCCGGTGGTGACCGTCTCGTACACCGACAGGATGTCCGCGCCGACGGTCGACCAGTCGAAGCGGCGGACGTGGGCGCTGCCCCGCTCGCGCAGTTCCTCCCGCCGGGCCGGGTCCGCCAGGAGCCGTACGGCCGCCTCGGCCAGGGCGTCCGCGTCCTCGTTGGCGAAGACCTCGCCGGCCGCGCCCTGGTCGAGGACCTGGACGAAGGCGTCCAGGTCGGAGGCGAGCACGGGGGCGCCGGCCGACATGGCCTCGACCAGGATGATGCCGAAGCTCTCGCCGCCGGTGTTGGGCGCCACGTACAGGTCGACGCTGCGCAGGAAGCTCGCCTTGTCCTCGTCGCTGACCATGCCGAGGAACTGGACGCGGGAACGCAGTTCCTCGGGCAGGTCCTCGACGGCCGCCTCCTCGTCGCCCCGCCCGGCGACCAGCAGCCGGGCACCCGGGCGGGCGTCGAGGATCTTCGGCAGGGCCTTGATCAGGACCGGGAGTCCCTTGCGGGGCTCGTCGATGCGGCCGATGAAGCCGAGCGTCTCGCCCTGCCACTCGGGGCGCGGCTCGGCCTTGGCGAAGAAGTCGACGTCGACGCCGTTGGGGATGACCACCGCGTCGCCGCCCAGGTGCTCGACCAGCGTGCGCCGGGCGTACTCGCTGACCGCGATCCGTGCGCTGATCTTCTCCAGCGCGGCCTGGAGGATGGCGTACGCGGCGAGCATCGCGCGCGAGCGTGGGTTGGAGGTGTGGAAGGTGGCCACGATCGGGCCGGAGGCCGCCCAGCAGGTGAGCAGACCCAGCGAGGGCGACGTCGGCTCGTGGATGTGGACCACGTCGAACGCGCCGTCGTGCAGCCAGCGGCGCACCCGCGCGGCCGACAGGAAGCCGAAGTTGAGGCGGGCCACCGAGCCGTTGTACGGCACCGGCACCGCGCGCCCCGCCGACACGACGTAGGGCGGCAGCGGGGTGTCGTCGTCGGCGGGCGCGAGGACGGACACCTCGTGGCCGAGGCGGAGGAAGTACTCGGCGAGGTCGCGGATGTGGAACTGGACGCCACCGGGCACGTCCCAGGAGTACGGGCAGACGATCCCGATTCTCACGAGGGTCCCTTCGCGGGGTCTAGGTCGGCGAGCCACAGCCGCTGGAGCATGTGCCAGTCCTCCGGATGGTCGGCGATCCCGGTGGCGAAGGCGTCGGCCAGCGCCTGTGTCATGACAGACGTCTTCTCGGCCCGGGTGCCTGACTCGGGCACCTCGATGGCGGGGTGCACCTGTCCCTTCATGACGGGCGAGTCGTCGTACCAGAGGGTGACCGGCAGCAGCAGTGCGCCGGTCTGCTGGGCGAGCAGGGCCGGTCCCGCGGGCATCCGGGCCTTCTCGCCGAAGAAGTCGACCTCCACGCCGGAGGCGGACAGGTCGCGGTCGGCGACCAGGCAGACCAGGCCGCCGTCGCGCAGCCGCCGGGCCAGGGTGCCGAAGGCGGAGCCGCCGCTGTGCGGCAGGACCTCCATGCCGAGGCCCTCGCGGTAGGCGACGAACCGGTCGTACAGCGTCTCGGGCTCGAGCCGTTCGGCGACCGTGGTGAACGGCGTCCGCAGCTTGGTGGTGACCCAGGCACCGGCCAGGTCCCAGTTGGCCAGGTGCGGCAGGGCGAGTACCACGCCCTGCCCGGCGGCCAGGGCGTCGGTGAGACGGTGGATGTCCTTGGGGTCGAAGCCGGTCCGCACCCGCTCGGCGCTCCAGGCGGGGAGCCGGAAGGACTCCATCCAGTAGCGCAGGTACGACCGCATGCCCGCGCGGGAGAGCGCGCGCAGGCGCTCGGGCGTGGCGTCGGGCACCACGCGCGCGTAGTTGGCCTCGAGCCGCAGCACACCCTTGCCGCGCTGCTTCCAGGCGAGGTCGGCGATGGTGCGGCCGAGGCGCACGGCGACGGGTTCGGGGAGCTTCTTCACGGTGCCCCAGCCGACCCCGTACAGCGTGTCGCTGAGCCGGTCGGCGGCGCTCACGTCGCCGCCCCGCTCCCCCGGGACGCGCCCTCCCGCGCCTCCGCCTCGGCCTCGGCGGACTCGCGGCGGACGGTGACCACCCGCTGGACCAGGGTGACCAGGCTGCCCACGGCGACGATCCACAGGGCGATCGGCAGCAGCCACTGGATGCCCGGCACACCGAACTTGTGCAGGCCCGCGAAACCGGCGGCGACCAGCGAGATCACCAGTCGTTCGGCCCGCTCGACGAGCCCGTTGACGGCCACCGGCAGCCCGATCGACTCGCCGCGCGCCTTGGTGTACGACACCACCTGCCCGCTCGCCAGGCAGAAGATGGAGACGGCGCACAGCACGTTGTCGTCGCCGTTGCCCGCGTACCACAACGCGAAGCCGCCGAAGATCGCGCCGTCGGCGACCCGGTCCAGGGTGGAGTCCAGGAACGCTCCCCAGCGGCTCGAGCGGCCGAGCTGGCGGGCCATGTTGCCGTCGACCAGGTCGGAGAAGACGAACAGCGTGATCACGACCGTGCCCCAGAAGAACTCGCCCCTGGGGTAGAAGACCAGCGCGCCCGCGACCACACCGGCCGTGCCGATGAGTGTGACCGCGTCGGGGCTGACGCCCCGGCGGATCAGAAACGCGGCGAACGGTGTGAGGACACGCGTGAAGAATGCACGCGCGTACTTGTTCAGCATGGCCTTCCCGAGGGTCGGTGTCGCCGCGGCCCTGGTGACCACCGGCTGGCCCATCGTAGCCACGCGCGCGTGTGCGTGGCGGGCGGGCACCCGCAGCCGGCGGCGCGATCCGGTGCGCGCCCTCCCGCACGGGGTGCGCGTGGCCCGACCGGTCCGCTGCGGTGCCCGGCGACGTCGTTCGTATGGACGCAACGTGACGGGAGTGGAAAGCTCGAAGGACCGCGGGCGTCGCCGGAGCCGCCAGTGCACGCGGTGCCGCGTGTCCGCGCCCACAGTGACCTCACCGTCCACGGGAGGCAGGATCATGGGCGACAAGGCGCAATCACACCCCGGGGCCGCCGGCAGGGCTCTGACGGCCGACCACCCCGCGTCCGTACGGAATGTGGTGCTGGTCGGCCACTCCGGTTCGGGCAAGACGACCTTGGTGGAGGCTCTCGCGCTGACCGCGGGGGCCGTGAACCGGGCGGGCCGCGTGGAGGACGGCGGCACCGTCTCCGACTACGACGACATCGAGCACCGGCAGCAACGCTCCGTACAGCTCTCCCTGGTGCCGGTCGGCTGGGACGGCATCAAGATCAACATTCTCGACACCCCCGGATACGCCGACTTCGTCGGGGAGCTGAGGGCCGGTCTGCGCGCGGCGGACGCGGCCCTCTTCGTCGTCTCCGCCGCGGACGGCGTGGACGGCTCCACCCGCATGGTCTGGGAGGAGTGCCAGGCCGTCGGCATGCCCCGCGCGATCGTCGTCACGCACCTGGAGGCCGCACGCGCGGACTTCGAGGAGATGACCCGGGTGTGCGCCGAGGCATTCGGCGCCGACGACCCCGACGCCGTGCTCCCGCTGTACCTGCCGCTGCGCGGCCCGGAGGGCCCCGACGGGCACGCGCCCGTGACCGGCCTCGTCGGGCTGCTCACGCAGAAGCTGTTCGACTACTCGACCGGGGAGCGCAAGGAGTCCGAGCCCGGCGAGGACCAGCTGCCGGACATCGAGGACGCCCGCAACCGGCTGATCGAGGGGATCATCGCCGAGAGCGAGGACGAGACCCTCATGGACCGCTACCTGGGCGGTGAGCGGATCGAGATCAAGACGCTGATCGACGACCTGGAGCGGGCCGTCGCGCGCGGCACCTTCTTCCCCGTCCTCGCCGCCGCCCCCGCCACCGACGGCGGCCGGCAGGGCCTCGGCACCGTCGAACTGCTGGAGCTGGTCACCGGCGGCTTCCCGACCCCGTTCGAGCACCCCATGCCCGGGGTCACCACCATCGACGGCAGGCCGCGCGAGCTGAAGGCCTGCGACACCGAGGGACCGCTGGTCGCCGAGGTCGTGAAGACCTCCTCCGACCCCTACGTCGGCCGCGTGTCCCTGGTCCGCGTCTTCTCCGGCAGCCTGCGCCCCGACGAGACGGTGCACGTCTCCGGGCACGGCATGGCCGACCGCGGGCACGAGGACCACGACGTCGACGAGAAGATCGGCGCCCTGTCCATGTCCTTCGGCAAGCAGCAGCGCCCGGTCACCCACGCGGTCGCCGGCGACCTGGTGTGCGTGGCCAAGCTCGGCCGCGCGGAGACCGGGGACACGCTCTCGGCCAAGGACGACCCGCTCCTGATGGAGCCCTGGCAGATGCCCGACCCCCTGCTGCCGCTCGCCATCCAGGCGCACAGCAAGGCGGACGAGGACAAGCTCTCGCAGGGGCTGTCCCGCCTGGTCGCCGAGGACCCGACGATGCGCCTGGAGCAGAACCAGGACACCCACCAGGTGGTCCTGTGGTGCCTGGGCGAGGCCCACGCCGACGTCGCCCTGGAGCGGCTGCGCAGCCGCTACGGCGTCCAGGTCGACGTCGTTCCGCACAAGGTCTCGCTGCGAGAGACGTTCGCGACGAAGGCCGCCGGGCGCGGCCGGCACGTGAAGCAGTCCGGCGGTCACGGGCAGTACGCGATCTGCGAGATCGAGGTGGAGCCGCTGCCGGGCGGCTCGGGCATCGAGTTCGTCGACAAGGTGGTCGGCGGCGCCGTGCCGCGTCAGTTCATCCCGTCCGTGGAGAAGGGCGTACGGGCGCAGGCCGCCAAGGGGGTGGCCGCCGGCTATCCGCTGGTGGACGTGCGGATCACGCTGCTGGACGGCAAGGCGCACTCGGTGGACTCCTCCGACGCGGCGTTCCAGACGGCGGGCGCGCTGGCGCTGCGCGAGGCCGCGGCCGAGACGCGGATCCATCTGCTGGAGCCGGTGGTCGAGGTGACGGTGCTGGTCCCCGACGACTACGTGGGCGCGGTGATGAGCGACCTGTCGAGCAGGCGCGGCCGGGTGGTCGGCACCGAACAGGTGGGCGCCGGGCGGACCTTGGTCCGGGCCGAGGTGCCGGAGTTCGAGATCGGCCGCTACGCGATCGACCTGCGCTCCCTGTCGCACGGCACCGCCCGCTTCGACCGCGCCTACGCGCGGCACGAGCCGATGCCGCCGCAGATCGCCGAGCGGATCCGCGAACAGGCGGGCGAGTCCTAGCGATCGGCGGCGACCGACGGGGTTCACCACCCGGTGCGCCCGTGCGCCGGCGGGCGGCTTCGGCCGTCCGCCGACGCGGTGTCGGTCGCTGCGGATACGCTGATCACCTGATCACGTGGTGCCGAAGTCGTGCCGGAGTGGGGCGGTATCGGTACGACGGACCGGGCGACAGGTGTGCGGAGCGGGGAAGTCGGGAAGGCCGCAGGAGCGACACCGGCGGCGATGGGGGCGGGAATGTCGGTTGGAACGGAGTGGGACGGACCGCAGGTGCCCGTGTCCGGCGACGAGGGCCAGGCGGCGACCTTCGCGCTGGCCTCGGCGGCCTACCGGGACAACGTGGTCGAGGACATCAAGAAGACCGACAACGACTGGCACCAGTCCACGGTCAAGGCCGGCCGGTGGAAGCTGGTCCGGCCGAATCTCGGTGAGGCCTTCTCCCGTGCCGTGGCGGACCGCATGCTCGCGCCCGGCCGCAAGCCGCTGATCCAGTCCTTCGGCGCCGAGCCCCAGGTCGTCGTGGAGCACTGCCTGGCGGCCAACAACATCCGCCGCGAGCGCGACAACCGGCTGTCCACCGTCGTGGCGCTGTGCGGGCTGATCTTCCTGCCGGGGTTCCTCGTCTGGCTGCTCGTCTTCCAGCTGCGCACCCTCGTCGCCCGGCGTGAGGACAAGCGGGCCGGGGCACTCGCCACCGCCCTGCTCACCGGTGTCGGCATACTCGCCGCCCTGTTCCTGCTCAAGATGCCGTTCAGCGGCTTCTGGGCGTGGTACGCCCGCGGGTGCGTCGTCGTCCCGGTACTCGGCTGGTTCTGGGCGAAGCGGATCTGCGAGCGGACGGCACAGGACCTGCGGGCGCGCTGGGACGGGCTGCTCTCGGGCAGCAGCGTCGGCGCCAAGGTCCCCGAGGCGGTGCCGCGCGGCCCCGGCGAGACCGCCGCCGAGCAGTTGCGCCAGTCGCTGGCCCGGCTGAGCGCCGAGCAGCAGTCGAACTCGGTCTTCTACGCCGGACCCAAGGGCATACTCGGCATGGGCACCCGCTGGGGTGCCTGGCAGCTCGCCGAGGACCTGGTGCCCGCCGACCCCACCCGGGAGATCCATCCCTTCCGCAGCTGGGACGTCGTCCGCGCGATCCACGACCAGCTGCGCATGCTGGAGCGGGGCCCGCTGAACACCGGCGGTTTCCCGCGGCCCTCGATACGGCACTGGATCGTCACGCCGATCGGTGAGAAGGCGACGGCGGTGTCCCGGCCGGGCGGCACGGACGTCGACGCGTTCCAGATCAAGCAGCACGCCATACAGGACATCTGCAACAAGCAGCAGTTCGGCAGCGGCGACCGGCACTACCTCGGCGTGCAGTGGACCCTGTGGGACGGGCAGCTGGTCATCACCATGCTGATCACGGTGACCGTGCTGCACGAGACGCTGCGCATCGAGGTCACCGGACACGCCCTGGGGCCGGTGAACCCGCTGTTCACCTCCAAGCCGGAGGCGCCGGCCAAGGAGGTCAGCAAGTCCTTCAAGCCGTGGGAGACCCGGACGGTGAAGCTGCCGCTGGTCACCGCCGACGAGGTGGTACGGCTCGCCGCGCGCGCTCCGCTGGGCTGGTACCCGCCGCTGCTGAAGTGGCTCGGCGGCTCGCTCGTGCTGCCGGAGCCGTTCGGCCTGCGGCACGCCTGGGCCGACCAGCCCTGGCGGCACCGCTTCATGGCCGACGACGCCCTGCGCGCGGCGACGCCGGTGCTGCGGGTGGTGCACTCGGCCGCGCTGCGGGTCCTGGAGGAGAACGGCGTGAACATCGAGAAGTTCGGCAACCGCTCGTCCGTCCTCAGCGGCCTGGTGCAGGACGCGTCGCCGCGGAAGGCCGACCTGTACGACGCGTGAGCCTCCGGCGGCTCGGGCGGTGCGGGCCGGTGAGGGCCGCCGGTTCGGGCCGCTGAGGGCCGCTGAGGCGGCTCTGGGGGCTGCCGCCCCCAGCCCCCCGCTCTCGGCCCGGAGCGGGCCTCGTCCTCGAACGCCGGACGGGCGGAAAGAGGAAGGTCAGGCCGTCGGCCAGGCCTCCGCGAGCATCTTCCTGGTGTCGGCCAGCAGCTGGGGCAGCACCCTCGTGTGACCGACCACCGGCATGAAGTTGGTGTCGCCGCCCCAGCGCGGGACGATGTGCTGGTGCAGGTGGGCCGCGATACCGGCGCCGGCCACCGTGCCCTGGTTCATGCCGATGTTGAAACCGTGCGCGCCGGAGGCGGTGCGCAGGGCCGTCATCGCCTGCTTGGTCAGCTCGGCCAGTTCGGTGGTCTCCGGCCCGGTCAGTTCGGTGTAGTCGGCCACGTGCCGGTACGGCACCGTCATCAGGTGGCCGCCGTTGTACGGGTAGAGGTTGAGGACCGCGTACACGTGGTCACCGCGGCGGACGATCAGCCCGTCCTCGTCGGACTTGGCCGGGATCGAGCAGAAGGGGCAGCCGTCGCCGGACCCCGGTCCGGTCGGCTTGTTCTCACCCTGGATGTAGGCCATCCGGTGGGGAGTCCACAGGCGCTGGAACGCGTCCTGCGTCCCCACTCCGATCTGCTGTTCCGGCTCACTCGTCATGCAAGGCAGCATATGGCTTCGCCCGTTCGCGGCGTGTCGCCGGGGCGGCAGGACCACGGTGACCGGCCAAGCTTGGCCGGTGGACGACGACAGCCCCGCGACCCGTTGGGAGCAGCGCACCGAGATCCCCCTGTTCCTGGCGTCACTGGTCTTCACAGCCGCCTATGCCACCCGGGTGCTGGCCATGAGCCTGGCGTCGGGCTGGCAGAACCTGTGCCTGTTCGTGATGTACGCGCTCTGGCTGGTGTTCGTGGCGGACTACCTGGTGCGCTGGCGGCTCGGCGGGCAGCGCTTCCTGCGCTTCGTCACCACGCACGTGCTGCACACGGTCGTGGTCGTGCTGCCCCTGCTGCGCCCGCTGCGGATCGTCCCGCTCTACGACGTGATCCAGCGCCGGCAGGGAGAGCCGAGGCTGTCGCTGTACGCCCGTGTGATGGCCTACGCCAGCCTGTCCACCGTGCTGCTCGGGTTCTCCGGCGCGCTCGCGGTCTTCCAGCAGGAGCGCGGGGCGCCCGGCGCGACGATCCGGACGTTCGGCGATGCCGTGTGGTGGGCCGCCTCGACCCTGAGCACCGTGGGCTACGGGGACGTCACCCCGGTGACCACGGGCGGCCGGACGATCGCGATCGGGCTGATGGCCTGCGGGCTGGGGCTGCTCGGCGCGGTGACGGGTTCGTTCTCGTCCTGGCTCATGCAGATCTTCACGCGCGAGGGCGACGAGAAGCCCCCGGGGAGATGATCCCCGGGGGCCTCGCGCACGCGGCGGGTCAGATCTGCGTCCGCTCCTCCACTACCTTCGCGATCTTGGCGATGGCCTCGTCGAACGGGATGCCGTTCTCCTGCGAGCCGTCGCGGTAGCGGAAGGACACCGAGTTGTTCGACATGTCCTCGTCGCCCGCGATGACCATGAAGGGCACCTTCTGCTTCTGGGCGTTGCGGATCTTCTTCTGCATGCGGTCCGAGGAGGAGTCCACCTCGACACGGAGGCCCTTCCTGCGGGCCGCCGCGGCGAACTTCTCCAGGTACTCCACGTGCGCGTCGCCGATCGGGATGCCGAGCGCCTGGACCGGGGCCAGCCAGGCGGGGAACGCGCCCGCGTAATGCTCCAGGAGCACGGCGAAGAACCGCTCGATGGAGCCGAACAGCGCGCGGTGGATCATGACCGGGCGCTGCTTGGAGCCGTCGGGGCCGGTGTACTCGAGGTCGAACCGCTCGGGCAGGTTGAAGTCGAGCTGGATGGTCGACATCTGCCAGGTACGGCCGATCGCGTCCTTGGTCTGGACGGAGATCTTCGGGCCGTAGAAGGCGGCGCCGCCCGGGTCCGGGACCAGGGGCAGGCCCTGCTTCTCGGCGACCTGGCGCAGGGTTTCGGTCGCCTCCTCCCAGACCTCGTCGGAGCCCACGAACTTCTCCGGGTCCTTGGTGGACAGCTCCAGGTAGAAGTCGGTCAGGCCGTAGTCGCGCAGCAGGCCGAGGACGAAGGTGAGCGTCTTGTCCAGCTCCTCGGACATCTGCTCACGGGTGCAGTAGATGTGCGCGTCGTCCTGGGTGAAGCCGCGGGCACGGGTCAGCCCGTGCACGACGCCCGACTTCTCGTACCGGTACACGGTCCCGAACTCGAAGAGACGCAGCGGCAGCTCACGGTACGAGCGGCCGCGCGCGTCGAAGATCAGGTTGTGCATCGGGCAGTTCATGGGCTTGAGGTAGTAGTCCACGCCCTCGTCGAGCTGCATGGGCGGGTACATGCCGTCGGCGTACCAGTCCAGGTGGCCCGAGGTCTCGAAGAGCTTCCCCTTGGTCGCGTGCGGGGTGTAGACGAACTCGTAGCCCTCCTCCTCGTGCCGGCGGCGCGAGTAGTCCTCCATCACCCGGCGGACGATGCCGCCCTTGGGGTGGAAGACGGCGAGGCCGGAGCCGATCTGCTCGGGGATGGAGAAGAGGTCCAGCTCGGAGCCGAGCTTGCGGTGGTCGCGCTTCTCGGCCTCGGCGAGGAAGTCGAGGTGCGCCTTCAGCTCGTCCTTGGACGGCCAGGCGGTGCCGTAGATGCGCTGGAGCATCGGGTTCTTCTCGCTGCCGCGCCAGTAGGCGGCCGCGTTGCGCATCAGCTTGAACGCCGGGATGAGACGGGTCGAGGGCAGGTGCGGACCGCGGCAGAGGTCCTTCCAGCACAGCTCGCCGGTCTTGGCGTCCAGGTTGTCGTAGATCGTCAGCTCGCCGGCGCCGACCTCGACGTCCGCGCCGTCGTCATGGGACGCGGAGCCCTTGAGGCCGATCAGCTCCAGCTTGTACGGCTCGCCGGCCAGCTCCTCGCGGGCGGCCTCGTCGGTGACCACGCGGCGGGCGAACTTCTGCCCGCGCTTCTGGATCTCCTGCATCTTCTTCTCGATGGCCTTGAGATCCTCGGGCGTGAACGGCTTCTCGACGTCGAAGTCGTAGTAGAAGCCGTCCTTGACGGGCGGGCCGATGCCCAGTTTGGCCTCGGGGAACAGCTCCTGCACCGCCTGCGCCATGACGTGCGCGGTGGAGTGGCGGAGGATGTTGAGACCGTCTTCGGAGGAGATCTCGACGCCCTCGACCTCGTCGCCGTCGGACAGCTCGTACGCGAGGTCCCGCAGCTCGCCGGCCACGCGCGCGGCGACGATCGAGCGCTCGCCGGCGAAGAGGTCGGCGGCCGTAGTGCCCGTCGTCACCACGCGTTCTTCCCGCTCGGAATCGCGTTGGATGATCACACGGACGTCTGACACCGGTCTCTCCTGACTGAAGGGGGGTGCGGCGCCATACCAGGAGCGCGCGCACAGGCGATCGTACCGACCCGACCGCTCCGACCGCGAAACGGTTACGCCCCGTCCTCGTCCCCGTACGCTTCCGGCTCCCCCTCGCCGCACGCCTCCTCGAAGAAGCCGGGGCTCTCCTGGAGCGACTTCATCAGCCGGTCCCGCTCGGCGTCGTCCACCTCGACGGGGACGACCCCCCGGGCGCCGGTGAGCCTGCGGAAGCCGCCCCGCCGCTCCAGCAGGCCCTGGACCCGCACGGGAAGTCCGACGAGATGGGCGTGCCCGGCGACGCGGTAGTCCTCCTCGTCCAAAGTGACGCGCAGGTGCGGGACCTCGGCCCCGGCGAGCACCCGCAGCCGTACGGTGCCCGCGCCGCGCGGTCCGGAGCGGCGCAGGCGGACCACCGCGCCGGTGATCCGCACCGGTACGGAGGGCTCGCCCCGCAGGTAGCGGAGTCCGGCCGCGTGCAGTGCGGGCAGGTCGCCGGGCGAGAACTCGACGGGTTCGGCGGTGGCGGCGCAGCCGTCGGGCACTCCCGGGCCCGGCGCCCAGGCGACGGCGACGCGCGCGCCTTCGGTGCCGCGGACGAGCGCGGTCAGCGCCTCGGTCAGCTCACGGCTGACGCCCGCCGCCACGGCACCGTCGAAGGCGTCCATGCCGCCGGTCGCCCGCTGGTAGTCGATGGCCTCGCGGGTCGCGTACAGGGCCTGGTGGAGGCGGACGGCGAGCGCGCGGCCGGTGGGCACCGGCACGAAGGCGGCGAGCCGGCGGCCTTCGGTCGCGGGGCCGACGAGGACGTGCTCCAGGAGGGCGGCGGCGGGCCCGCGGTGCCGGGCGCCGTGGTAGCCGGCCCGGGCGCGGGTGGCGAGCGCGGCCGCGAGCAGCGTGCCGCGCGCGGCGGTGCGCAGCTGCTCGTCGGCCGTCCAGGGGGCGGCGCCCGCGGGGCCGCCGGGTACGTCCCGGCACCAGCGGATCTCGTCGCTGGGCACGGTGAGGGAGATCAGTACCTCGCGGGCGGCGGGGGTGGCGCTGCGGGCGAGGGCGTCGAGGGCCTCGCCGAGCAGGTCGTCGCTGTCGGGGAAGGCCCGGCTCTCGGGCACCAGCAGGCTGGTGGCGCCGCCGGGTCCGGGCGGGGTCCAGCGGCCGTAGCGGCCGGGCGCTCCGCCGCGCCGCTGCCAGCCGTGCCGGTGCAGCAGGGCGCCGAGCACGGCGGGGTCGACGTCGGCGGGCTCGGGCGGCCGGTGCCAGGCGAGGTCGTCGGGGTGCGGCCGGACCCGGCGGCCGGGCTCGTCGTACGGACGGATCATGGTCTGCCTCCCGTCCCGACCCGCGTCATGATCTCGCACAGCGCCCGGTCGTCGAAGACGCGCGCGGTCGGTATCCGCACGGTGGTCCGGTGCCGGCCGGTGACCGGGTGGCCGGCCAGGTTGACCCAGTAGCAGCAGTGCCTCAGGTCCAGCCGGTCGTGACTGGCGCGCAGCCAGTCGTCCTGGGAGCGCGGGACGAGCATGACCACCAGGATCTTGTGCACCGTGACGGGCGTGCGGGCGAGTTTGCGCAGATGGTCGTTGTCCAGCGTGAAGGAGAAGAAGGGGCCCGGCGGGTTCGGCGCGATCTGGTAGGTGCACTTGAGCTGCACCTTGATGGTGACCTCGTCGTCGACGGTGTGCCCGGGCGCGCTGTGGCTGACGTGCCAGTCGATGCCGTTGTCCGGGAAGGGCTGGGACAGCGAGCAGCCCGCGGCCGCGGCGACCGCGTGCAGATAGCCGACCTGCAGCGTCTCCATGCAGGCGGTGGTGGCGAGTGTGCCGCGAAGGGGGCCCGTGCGTTCGGGCAGCAGCCCGCCCCGCTCGGGCTGCAGAGTGGCCATGACCAACAGCCTTCCGAGCCAAAGGTTTCCCCGTTGCGGGCCGCTGAACTGCAAAGACCCGTACTCCTGTTGTCTCCTCCCGGCGTACGGCGCAAACGGCCCGGGTATCACCAAACAGGCAGAAGACGGAACGTCACCTGCCCTGGGTGAACGAGGAGTTGTGTGAGGATGACGACCTGGTACGAGGGGCCGCTGGCGGCCTTCGACACGGAGACGACGGGCGTGGACGTCGAGACCGACCGGATCGTGTCGGCCGCCGTCGTCGTCCAGGACGCGCCGGGCACCCGGCCGCGGATCACGCGCTGGCTGGTGAATCCGGGCGTGCCGGTGCCTGAGGCGGCGACGGCGGTGCACGGTCTGACGGACGAGCACCTGCAGCACCACGGGCGCTGGCCGGCGCCGGTGGTGTACGAGATAGCCGAGCAGCTCGCCGAGCACGCGGCCATGGGGCGCCCGCTGGTGGTGATGAACGCGCCCTTCGATCTGACGCTGCTGGACCGGGAGTTGCGCCGGCACCGCGCCTCGTCGCTGGACCGCTGGTTCGAGACGACGCCGCTGCGGGTGCTGGACCCGCGGGTCCTGGACAAGCATCTGGACCGCTACCGCAAGGGCCGGCGCACGCTGACCGACCTGTGCGCGCACTACGGCGTGACGCTGGAGGGCGCGCACGACGCCGCGGCGGACGCACTGGCCGCGATGGAGGTCGTCCGGGCGCTGAGCCGGCGGTTCGCGACCCGGCTGGAGCGCCTGTCCCCCGCCGAGTTGCACACGCTCCAGGCGAACTGGCACGCGGCGCAGGCGCGCGGGCTCCAGGCGTGGTTCGCGCGCAGCGGCTCGGAGGAGATCGTCAGCACGGAGTGGCCGCTGCGGCCGGAGCTGCCCGCGGCGGCGTGACGGCCCGGCGGAGTGGCGGAGGGCTGCGAGACGGCGGGGCCGTGAACCGGTGGCCCGGGCCGTGGTGCGGACGCGTGCCGAATGCGCAAGAGCCGGTCCGCGTGACGCGGACCGGCTCTCTCCCGGTGGGCGATACTGGGTTCGAACCAGTGACCTCTTCGGTGTGAACGAAGCGCTCTCCCACTGAGCTAATCGCCCGGG
>NZ_JAJSZC010000035.1:8513-46876 GCF_036815105.1 Streptomyces sp. IBSBF 3136 | reverse complement strand
CCGCCCGCCCCGTCCCCCGGTGTCCTCGGGCCGTCCCGGCCCGTCCGTCCCGGGCGGTCAGCCCTTGACGCCGTCCAGGGACTCGATGGTGGCGTGGGACGGGGCGCGGGTGCCCTTGAGGTCCCGGGCCACGTCCTCCGCCGCGCCCAGTACCCGTACCGCGTTCTGCCAGGTCAGCTTGGCCAGGTCGGTCCGGGACCAGCCGCGGTCGAGCAGTTCGGCGATCAGGTTCGGGTAGCCGGAGACGTCGTTCAGGCCGTCCGGGGTGAACGCGGTGCCGTCGTAGTCGCCGCCGATGCCGAGGTGGTCGACGCCGGCCACCTCGCGCATGTGGTCGAGGTGGTCGGCGACCGTGGCGACGGTGGCGACCGGGCGCGGGGTGCGCTCCTGGAAGGCGCGGTGGACCGCCATCGCCTCGGGGGTGGTGTCGAGGTGGTGGAAGCCGTGCGCGCGCATGTTCTCGTCGGCCGCCACCGTCCAGTCGACCGCCGCCTGGAGCACGAACTTCGGCACGAAGGTCACCATGGCCATGCCGCCGTTGGCGGGCAGCCGCTCCAAGACGTCGTCCGGCACGTTGCGCGGGTGGTCGCAGACGGCCCGGGCGGAGGAGTGCGAGAAGATCACCGGCGCGGTGGAGGTGTCCAGCGCGTCCCGCATGGTGGTGGCCGCGACGTGGGAGAGGTCCACGAGCATGCCGAGCCGGTTCATCTCGCGGACGACCTCGCGGCCGAACGCGGACAGGCCGCCCGCCTTGGGCTCGTCCGTGGCCGAGTCCGCCCAGTCCACGTTGTCGTTGTGGGTGAGCGTCATGTAGCGCACGCCGAGCGCGTACAGGCCCCGGAGGGTGCCGAGGGAGTTGTCGATCGAGTGACCGCCCTCCGCGCCCATGAGGGAGGCGATCCGGCCCTCCGCGCGGGCCGCCTCCATGTCGGCGGCGGTCAGCGCGCCCCGCAACTGGGCGGGGTAACGGTCGATGAGCTGGCGCACGCAGTCGATCTGCTCCAGCGTGGCGGGCACCGCGCCGGGCAGGTCCGAGCGCACGTAGACCGACCAGTACTGCGCGCCGACCCCGCCCTCGCGCAGCCGGGGGAGGTCGGTGTGCAGGTGGTCGTCCTGGCGTGCGGCGATGTCGCGGGCCGCGAGGTCGTAGCGCACCTGCTCGCGCAGTGCGTACGGCAGGTCGTTGTGGCCGTCGACGACGGGGAACTCGCGCAGCAGGTCGCGGGCTTCGTCCAGGGAGGTCACGGGCGTCACTTCCCGAAGCCGAAGCCGCTGCCCGGGCCCTCGACCTTGGAGCGCAGCCGCTTGCCCTTCTCGGTGGCCTGGTCGTTGAGGTCCTGCTGGAAGTCGCGCATCCGCTGGAGCAGCTCCTCGTCGTGCGCGGCCAGCATGCGGGCCGCGAGCAGCCCGGCGTTGCGGGCCCCGGCGACGGAGACGGTGGCGACCGGGACGCCGGCCGGCATCTGCACGATGGACAGCAGGGAGTCCATGCCGTCGAGGTACTTCAGCGGCACGGGGACGCCGATGACCGGCAGCGGGGTGACGGAGGCGAGCATGCCCGGCAGGTGGGCGGCGCCGCCCGCACCGGCGATGATCACCTTGAGGCCGCGGTCGGCCGCCTGCTCGCCGTAGGTGATCATCTCGCGGGGCATCCGGTGCGCGGAGACGACGTCGACCTCGTAGGCGATCTCGAACTCGTCCAGCGCCTTGGCCGCGGCCTCCATGACGGGCCAGTCGGAGTCCGACCCCATGACGATGCCAACTACAGGGCTCATTCGGTGATCGTGCCTCTCAGGTAGCCGGCAGCGTGACGGGCGCGCTCCAACACGTCGTCCAGGTCGTCGCCGTAGGTGTTGACGTGTCCGACCTTGCGGCCGGGCTTCACGTCCTTGCCATACATATGGATCTTGAGCTTGGGGTCGCGGGCCATGCAGTGCAAGTACGCGGAGTACATGTCCGGGTAATCGCCACCCAGGACGTTGACCATGACCGTCCACCTGGCGCGCGGGCGCGGGTCGCCGAGCGGCAGGTCGAGGACCGCGCGGACGTGGTTGGCGAACTGGGAGGTGACCGCGCCGTCCTGGGTCCAGTGGCCCGAGTTGTGCGGGCGCATCGCCAGCTCGTTGACGAGGATGCGGCCGTCGCGGGTGTGGAACAGCTCGACGGCGAGGTGCCCGACGACGCCGAGTTCCTTGGCGATGGACAGGGCCATCTCCTCGGCCCGCAGCGCGAGGTCCTCGTCGAGGCCGGGGGCGGGCGCGATCACGGTGTCGCAGACGCCGTTGACCTGCTGCGACTCCACCACCGGATAGGCGACGGCCTGGCCGTGCGGGGAGCGTACGACGTTGGCGGCCAGCTCGCGCACGTAGTCGACCTTCTCCTCGGCGAGGACCGGGACGCCCGCTCTGAACGGGTCGGCGGCCTCCTCCTCGGAGTCGACGACCCACACGCCCTTGCCGTCGTAGCCGCCGCGGACGGTCTTGAGCACGACGGGGAAGCCGTCGCCCTCCGCCGCGAACGCGGCGACGTCCGGCGGATCGGCGACGATCCGGTGCCGTGGGCACGGGATGCCGATCGCGTCGAGCTTCGCCCGCATGACGCCCTTGTCCTGGGCGTGCACCAGGGCGTCGGGGCCGGGGCGCACGGGGATGCCGTCCGCCTCCAGGGCCCTGAGGTGCTCGGTGGGTACATGTTCGTGATCGAAGGTGATCACATCGCAACCGCGCGCGAACTCGCGCAGCGTGTCCAGGTCGCGATAGTCGCCGACGACGACTTCGTTCACCACCTGCGCCGCGGAATCCTGAGGGGTGTCACTGAGGAGCTTGAACCTGATGCCCAACGGGATGCCTGCTTCGTGCGTCATACGCGCGAGCTGCCCCCCGCCGACCATGCCGACTACCGGGAACGTCACCCCCCTAGCGTATCGGCCACGGCGACCGGATCGGATTGCGTCCCTCACACCCCCTCTTACCCGGGGCTTTCCCGCCTCTTTCCGATCCGTTTCCGAGCTGTGGCCCCGTCCACGGGCGGCGCGGTGGCCGCCTGGCTAGCATGGCTGGGTGACGAAACCTACGGACGGGGGCTTTACAGCCATGGAACGTCGTTCCTCGAGGCTGCAACGACTCGTGCGCGAGGTGGCCAAGTTCGGCGCGGTCGGCGGCGCCGGCGTCCTTGTCAATCTCGGCGTGTTCAACCTGGTCAGGCATGTCTCCGACCTGCCGGTGGTGCGCGCCAGCATCATCGCGACCGTCGTCGCGATCGCCTTCAACTACGTCGGTTTCCGCTACTGGACGTACCGGGACCGCGACAAGGGCGGCCGCACCAGGGAGCTCACGCTGTTCCTGGTGTTCAGCGCGATCGGTCTGGTGATCGAGAACGGCGTGCTCTACCTGGCGACCTACGGCTTCGGCTGGGACTCCCCGCTGCAGAGCAACGTGTTCAAGTTCGTCGGCATCGGCGTCGCGACCCTGTTCCGGTTCTGGTCGTACCGCTCGTGGGTGTTCCGGGCGATGCCGGCCCGGGAGGCCGCGGCCGGCGCCGAGCCGGTGCTCCGGCACGAGCCGGGCGAGCCCACGCCGCGGCAGCGCGTCCCGTAGGAACTCCGGCCGGGCCGCCGGCCCCCTGCCCTCACCTCGGCTCGGCCCTGATGCCCTCGTGGCTCGTGCCCTCGTCCCCTGATGCCCTAGCGGACGGTCGGCCGGTCCTCGTCGTCGGGCTTGCGCGCCGGGGGCGTGCGCGACAGGAACAGGCCGAACACCGGCGGCTGCGCCTGGAGCAGTTCGAGCCGGCCGCCGTCGGCCTCCGCGAGGTCCCGGGCGACGGCCAGGCCGATGCCGGTGGAGTTGCGCCCGCTGATCGTGCGCTCGAAGATCCGGGCGCCCAGGTCGGCCGGCACCCCGGGCCCCTCGTCGGTGACCTCGACCACGGACTGGTTGCCGGTGACGCGGGTGCGCAGGGCGACCGTGCCGCCGCCGTGCATCAGCGAGTTCTCGATCAGCGCGGCCAGCACCTGGGCGACCGCGCCGGGCGTGCCGACGGCCTGGAGGTGCCGTTTGCCGGAGCTGACGATGGCCCGCCCGACACCCCGGTAGGCGGGCCGCCACTCGGCGAGCTGCTGCTGGATGACCTCGTCGAGGTCGAAGGTGACGGCGGAGCCGGTGCGCGGGTCCCGCGCGTTGGTCAGCAGTCGCTGCACCACGTCCGTCAGCCGCTCGACCTGGGTGAGGGCGACGTTGGCCTCCTCCTTCACCGTGTCCGGGTCGTCGGTGAGGGTGATCTCCTCCAGCCGCATGGACAAGGCGGTCAGGGGCGTGCGCAACTGGTGCGAGGCATCGGCGGCCAGCCGCCGTTCCGCGGTCAGCATCCGTCCGATGCGCTCGGCGGAGGAGTCCAGCACGTCGGCGACCCGGTCCAGCTCGGGGACGCCGTAGCGCTTGTGCCGGGGGCGCGGGTCGCCCGAGCCGAGGCGTTCGGCGGTCTCGGCGAGATCGGTCAGCGGGGAGGCGAGCCGGTTGGCCTGCCGGACGGCGAGCAGCACGGCGGCGATCACCGCGAGCAGGGCCACCAGGCCGATGATGAGCAGGGTCCGGCCGACCTCGCGGGTGACGGCCGAGCGGGGCTCCTGGACGGTGACCGTCTCGCCCTCCTCCCCGCGCTGCGTGGAGTGGATGACGTCGCCCTGGGGCCGGGTGCCGATCTGGATGGGGTCCCGGCCCGGCATGCGGATCTCGGCGTACTGGTCCTTGCTGACCGGGTTGCGCAGGACGTCGGCGTTGACGTGCTCGGCCGCCAGGATGCGGCTGTCCACGATGCTGGCCAGTCGCAGCGCCTCGGACTCCACCCGCTCCTGGGCGCTGTTGCTGATCGTGCGCGTCTCGACGATCACCAGGGAGACCCCGAAGACCGCGATCACCACGAGGACGACGGCGAGGGTGGACTGGATGAGACGTCGGCGCATGTCCTGTTACCCGTAGTGACCGCTGGGCCCCTGGGCGGGGCTCAGCTCTTCTCGAAGCGGAAGCCGACGCCTCGGACCGTCGCGATGTACCGGGGGTTCGCCGCGTCGTCGCCGAGCTTCTTGCGGAGCCAGGAGATGTGCATGTCGAGGGTCTTGGTCGACGACCACCACGTGGTGTCCCAGACCTCACGCATGAGCTGGTCGCGCGTCACGACCCGGCCGGCGTCCCGCACGAGGACCCGCAGCAGGTCGAACTCCTTCGCCGTGAGCTGGAGCTCCTCGTCGCCCATCCACGCCCGGTGCGACTCGACGTCGATCCGCACGCCGTGGGTGGCCGGCGGCTGCTGCGGCTCGGCGGCGCCGCGCCGGAGCAGGGCCCGCACCCGGGCGAGCAGTTCGGCGAGCCGGAAGGGCTTGGTGACGTAGTCGTCGGCGCCCGCGTCCAGGCCGACGACGGTGTCCACCTCGTCGGCGCGCGCGGTCAGGATGAGGATCGGCACGGTATGGCCGTCGGCACGCAGCCGGCGGGCGACCTCCAGGCCGTCCATGCCGGGCAGGCCGAGGTCCAGCACGACCAGGTCGACACCGCCCTGCATTCCGGCGTCGAGCGCGGTGGGGCCGTCCTCGCGCACCTCGACCTCGTACCCTTCCCGGCGCAGGGCACGGGCCAGCGGCTCCGAGATGGACGCGTCGTCCTCGGCGAGCAGTACACGGGTCATGAGGTGATGGTAGACCGCCCGCGCGCAGTGCTGGGGTGTGATCGCTTTCAGGGATTCTTACCTTGCCGGACCGGTGGTACGGACCATTGCCCCAGAGGTGGGATCGTAGGGGAGACCTTCGAAACAGGCGTCGCGGTTCCCCCGACACCTGTGATCCGCGTCTCAAGTCCTTCCATATCAGGCACTGTCCTGCCGTATGGTGACCTGAACGCCTGTAGCACACCGGGGACCTTTGGCGGGCAATGACGCTGAAGGTCTCTTTTGTGTGCGGGCTGATGAAGATCAGCCCTGAAAGGAATGACCTCTGGCCGGGCTCCGGACGCATCGACGCGTCCCGGGGCGTGGATCCCGGTGGTCGCCGTCCACCGCTCCGCGATCCGGAGCGGACTCCCCCTGGGCGTGGGGGTGGACGAGGGACCCCGCCGGTGCCGGCCGCACCCCCACCGGGCGCGCAGCGCTCCAACGCGCGTCTTGACCAGCAAGGAACGACCATGGCGTCCAGCCTGACGAAGGCCTCGGTCCACCCGGGCACCCCCGGGTCCGAGAAGACCTTCTTCGGCCACCCCCGCGGACTGGCCACTCTCTTCATGACCGAGATGTGGGAGCGTTTCTCCTACTACGGCATGAGGGCCCTGCTCCCGCTGTACCTGGTGGCCCCGGGTGGCCTGCACCTGAACGCGGGCACGGCGACCGCGATCTACTCGGTGTACGTGTCGCTCGTGTACCTGCTCGCCCTGCCCGGCGGCTGGGTCGCCGACCGCTTCCTCGGCCCCCGCAAGACGGTGGCCGTCTCCGGTCTGATCATCATGCTGGGCCACCTGTGCCTGGCGCTGCCCGTCGCGGCCAGCTTCTTCGTCGGCCTCGGCCTCGTCGCGATCGGCTCCGGTCTGCTCAAGGCCAACATCTCCACGATGGTCGGCCACCTGTACAACGGGCCGGACGACGCGCGCCGTGACGGTGGCTTCACGCTCTTCTACATCGGCATCAACCTCGGCGCCTTCGCCGCCCCGCTGGTCATCGGCACCGTCGGCGAGAACGTCAACTGGCACTTCGGCTTCGCGCTGGCCGCGGTCGGCATGGCGCTGGGCCTGGCCCAGTACCTGCTCGGCAGCCGCCACCTGAGCGCGCAGAGCGACGTCGTCCCGACGCCGATGTCCCCCGCGGAGAAGTCCGCCACCCTGCGCAAGGGCCTGATCTGGCTCGCGATCGCCGCCGTCTTCTACGGTGTCGTCGGCTTCACCGGTCACTTCACCCTGAACTGGGCGCTGATCCCGCTCACGCTGATCGGCCTGATCGTCCCGATCCTCGTCATCGCCCGCATCCGCCGCGACAAGGACCTGGACGCGGCCGAGAAGTCGAAGGTGTCGGCGTACGTCTGGTTCTTCGTCGCCGCGGCCGTCTTCTGGATGATCTACGACCAGGGCGGCTCGACCCTGTCGCTCTTCGCCGACGGCAAGGCCGAGAACTCGGTCCTCGGCTGGGGCTTCCCGGTCTCCTGGTACCAGTCGGTCAACCCGGTCATGATCATGGCGCTCGCCCCCGTCTTCGCCTGGCTGTGGCTGTGGCTGAACCGGCGCGGCAAGGAGCCGAGCACGATCGTGAAGTTCTCCTCCGGCCTGGTGCTGGTGGGTGCGTCGTTCTTCCTCTTCCTCGCCCCGCTGTCGATCGCCGAGGGCGGTCACAAGGCCGCGGCGATGTGGCTGGTCGCCATCTACTTCGTGCAGACCGTCGGTGAGCTGACGCTGTCCCCGGTGGGTCTGTCGGTGACGACGAAGATGGCGCCGCAGAAGTACGCCTCGCAGATGATGGGCGTCTGGTTCCTCGCGGTCACCGCGGGCGACTCGATCACCGCGCTGCTGTCCAACCCGGCCGTCGGCGGGGTGAACCTCGACCGGACGGGCTTCGTCGCCCTGGAGGCGGTGCTCGCCGTGGTCGCCGGTGTCGCGGTGTGGATGTACCGCAAGAAGGTCAACCGGCTGATGGGCGACGTGCGCTAGTCGTCCGGTCCCGGCCGGGGAGGGCCGCCGCACCCCTGTGGTGCGGCGGCCCTCCCGTCGTGTTCGGGGCCGGCTACCGCGTCCTGCGTCCGGGCAGGAACGTGAACACGGCCACGCCCAGCAGGATCGCGGTGCCCGCCACCAGGCCGAGCGCCTTCAGGGCGCCGTGGTCGCCGGCGCCGGTCTCGGCGAGGCCGCCCGCGCCGCCGCTGCCGCCGGACGCCGCTCCCCCGGAGGTCGACGCTCCCCCGGAGGTCGACGTGCCGCCCGAGGCGCCGCCCGGCTGCTGGGTGGTGTCCAGGGTGAGCGAGACCTCGGTCCTCGTCGGCGTGCACGTGGTGGTGGTACCGAGCGCCTTGACCGTGAGGACGCCCGGGGACAGGGTCGAGGTGCCGCTCGCGCCGGGCTTGTAGGTGCCGGTGAGGTCGGGGATCTCGATCGGGTCGCCGGACTTGATCGGGTTCGCGTTCGCCGGGCCCTCGACGTGCGCGGTGCCCTTGTCGGCGCCGCCCAGCACCACCTCCATGGACGGCTTCACGGAGTCCTTGGGTATGTCGGCGGGGCTGTCCATCACCGACTTCTTGAACCGCACGGTGAGGTCGTAGCTCCCGCCGTTCCTCTTCGCGTCGATCTGCACCGGGGAGGTCGCGTTCTTGTCGCCGATGGGGGTCTTGCAGGCGTACGGGATCTTCACCTCCTTGCCGGTGTGGTCGGTCTGCCCGGGGCCGCCGGTGTCCGTCGGGCCGGCGGTGGGGGACTTCGTCGGCGTGGCCGAGCCGGTCGGCGTGGCCGTTTTCGTGGGCGTCGTGGTGGGCGTTCCGCCGCCGCCCGCCGTCACCTGGATCGTCGCCGCCTTCTGCACGGTCTCCTTCGGCGCGCACTTGGTGTCCGTGGACATCGCGTTGACGGTGTACGCGTCCGGTGTCAGCGTCACCTCTCCGGCCGCCGTCAGTTTCAGGCTGCCCTTCATGTCGGACAGCACCATGGCGCCGCCCTTGGGGATCGCCGGGTTCTGCCGCGGGCCCTGCATGGCGATGTCGGCGGTCTGCGCCCCGGCCGCCTTCAGCACCCCGGAGGGCCGCACCGAGTCGGCGGGCAGGTCGATGATGTCCGGGTTCCTGGACGCGGCCTGCACGAACTTCCACCCGACGTCCACGGTGTCGCCCACCTTCGCGGTGACGGGCGCGGTGATCTCGACCTTCGTGGTGCCGTCGACCGGGTCGATGCCCGCGGGCGGCACGCAGTGGGTGGCGAACGCCACCTCGGCCGCCTGTGCGGGCGTGGCGGCCGCGCCCAGCAGCACGCCTGCCGAGCAGAGCACCAGTGCGGCGCCCGCGGCGCCGGTCCGGCGGGCCGGTGTGCCTCTCCTTCGCATGCTCACGTGGGTCCCTTCGGGGTGGGAGTCGGAGGACTCGTCGGACTGTCGTGGTGCGGTGCGGAGAGCCGGCCCGCCGGGTCGCCCGGGACGGAGCCCGGGGTGAACCACGGCAGGGTCGGAGCCGGGCCGGGCCCGGAGGTACGGGAGCGGGCCGGGCGCGAGGCGGGGTGTGGCAGGCGCCGGTGGCGGACGCCGCCCGGCCGGCGCGGCCGTACCCGGTCCACGACGGCCATCCCGGCGCGGAACACGGCGGCCGGGACGACCAGGCAGAGCAGCAGCCAGAACAGCGTCACACCCCAGGGGCGGCCCACCTCCCAGGGCTGCTCGGCGATGACCCTGCCGTCGTACTCGAGGGACACGGTGTAGCCGCCGTGCGCCCCGGCCGACAGCTCGACGGGCAGTCTGACCAGCGCCTTCCTCCCGGGGGCGAGGGTGCCGTGCCACTGCTGCTCGTCCCACCGGGGTGCGAAGACGCCGTGCGCGGTGCCGACCCGGAACACGGGGTCCTGGAGAGGGGAGGTGCCGACGTTGCCGGCGGTGAACTCCAGGGTGCGGCCGGGCGGCGCCCCGAACCAGGTCAGCACGCCGCCGGAGCCGGTCAGGCGGGTGTCGGAGAGGATCGACAGACGGCCGCCCGAGGTCTCGGCGGGCAGCGGGGCGACGGGGTGCCCGGCGACCTGGAGGACGGCGTCCGCCTCCGCCTTCGCGCCGGTCACCGTGGCGACGTGCACCACGCAGGGGCACGGCACGGGCGGCTCGGCGACCGGCAGCTTCCTGGTGAAGGACCCGTGGGCGTCCGTGGTCACGGCGCGGCCGTCGCCGTTGGCGCACGAGTTGGTGCCGCCGATCACCCCGCGGGACGGGGTGGCCCGCCCGCAGACGAGCAGCATCAGCAGGGTGCCCGGCCGCCAGCCGCTGCCCCGGGCGGTCACCGAGCCGCCGGTGCCCGCCTGGGAGGAGCCGCCGGTGCCCGCCTGGGAGGCGGACAGCCGCACGACGGGGCCGCCCGCGGCGGCCGCGGGACCGGCAAGCGGCAGCAGGAGCAGCGCGAGTACCGCGGCCAGGGCGGGGATCCGGGCTCCGCCGCTCACGTCACCGCTCCCGTCGGCTCGGCCGGTGTACCGGTCCGCGTGCGCGCGGGCGCGTCGTCCCGGTCGGCGTCCCGGCGCCGCCGGTGGCGTCGGTGCCGTCGTACGGCGGGCAGCGCGGCGGCCGCCGTGACCGCGCCGAGGGCGCCGGACACCGGGCCCCACGGCACGAACCGGGCGGAGGCACGCGCGCTGTCGTGGGCGCCATGCGCGGCGGTGACCGTCAGCCGCAGGTCGACGGCGTCCAGAGCGGGCCGGCCGGGCCAGGGCTCGCCGAGGGTCCGGCGGGTCCCCGGGGGCAGGCGGACCGGCAGGGTGCGGGCGGGGCGGTCGAGGACCGGGCCGAGGACCCCGTCGGCGTGGACCGCGAGCCGCGGGACGAGGACGGTGGTGCCGCGGTTGACCAGCTCGTACGTGATGCGGTCGCCGCGTACCGCCACGTGCTCGACGCTCAGCGCGGACAGGGCGGGCCCGCCCACGCGCAGCCGGAGCGCGACGGCGGCCGTGCGGCCGTCCGCGTCCCGGGCGGTGACGGTGCCCGGGCGGTCGCCGGGGGCGGCGCCCACGGGCACGGTCACGGTGAAGGGCACCTCGGCACGGGTGCGCGCGGGAACGCGGAGGGTGGTCCGGGCGAACGCGATCAGCACGCCGGTGCCGCGCAGCCGCACGGTGAGCGGCCGGCGGCCGTGGTTGGTCACGGACACCGTGTCGGTGAGGACCGCGCCCGGGGCTCCTTCGGCGTAGAAGGAGGGGCGCCCGGCGCCGGCCGGCGCGACCGACCAGCCCGTGGCGGCGCGGGCGGCCGGTGCGGACGCCAGCAGCAGGAGCAGGGTGAGGCCGAGGACACGGGCGGCGGGCGGCATGGGCGGCTCCACGGTCGTGGACTGCGGTTCAGCGGCGGACGGCCGGGTTCCGCCGGGTCAGCCACAGCGCGCCGGCGGCGCCCGCGAGGAGGACCGTGCCGCCGAGGGTGCCGAGGGCCACGGCGGAGTCCGCGGGGCCGGTCTGCGGGAGCCCTCCGGCGGAACCGCCCGACGACGAGGACGACGAGGACGACGAGCCGGATCCGCCCGCCGCCGTCACGTCCAGGGTCAGGGACGGCCCGGGGTTGTTGCCGGGGTCGCAGGTGGTCGTCGTGCCCAGCGCCTTGATGGTGAGCGTGGCCGCCGTGAAGGTGACCTTGCCGGTTCTCCTCGGCGTGTAGGTGCCGCTCAGGTCGCTGATCTTGATGGGGGTGTCGGCCGGGATCGCGGCGGCGTTGGCGGGCCCGGTGACCGCGAGGGTGCCGCTGTCGGCGCCGCCGAGCCGGATGGTGGCGCTCGGGTTCATCGCGCCCTTGCCGAGCTCGACCGGGCTGGAGGAGACGCCCTTCTGCCAGGACATCGTGATCCGGTAACCGCTGCCGCTGCGGACGCCCTTGATGTCGATGGGCGAGACGGCGTTCTTGGCTCCGATCGGCGTCTTGCACCGGTAGTCGACGTTCACGACGTCGGCATGGGCCGCCGGTGCGGTGAGCAGCAGCACCGGGCCGGCCAGCACCGCGGCGGACGCGAGCGCGGCGGTTCGTTTCGGGTACGACACGGTCGGTCCACCCCATTCATCCACGGCGAGGTACCTGACGGCACATCAGATTCGGCCGTCAAGGTACGCCGGGGGTCGTGAGGAAGGAAGACGCGGCACACGCCGGAGTTGTGTGGGTCCGGCGTGCGTGAAGGGTGATCGGGGTGGAGACGGGGTCCGGGTGGCTCAGGCGGCACGGCCGCCGCCTCCGCGTCCGGACCGCCGGCGTCCCGGTCAGGCCGGGGCGCCCAGCTCCGCCCACACCGTCTTGCCCGAGCGGCCCGTGGTGCGGACGACTCCCCAGTCGAGGCACAGCCGCTGCACGATGAACATGCCGTGGCCGCCGGGGCGGCCGGCGCGGTGGGGGGTGCGGGGTGTCGGCTGGCCGCTGCCGCGGTCGGACACCTCCACCCGGATCACCTTGTTGTCGCGGGCGAGGAACAGCTCGTCCGGGCCCTCGGCGTGCAGGCAGGCGTTGGTGACCAGCTCGGAGACGACGAGCAGCACGTCCTCGGCGGCGGCCCGCAGGTCCGCGGAGGCGGCGGGCAGCCATCCCCAGGCGTACAGCGCCTGGCGGGTGAAGTCGCGGGCGAGCGGGACGACCCCGCTCTCGCCGTCCAGCCGCAGTCTGCGGGTCTGCCGGCCGGGGGGACCCTGCGCAACCTCGGACGTCACGGACGGCTCGGACGGCTCGGCCGTCCCCGCGGACACGCCGGCCACCGGCGCACCCCCCTCGGACGCCCCGGAAGCGCCGCTCGGCTCCGGGCCGCGGTCGCCCGGCGAGTAGGGCCGGGTGGTGCTCATCAGCGCTTCACCTCACCGATTCACCAGTTCACAATTCGAAAGTCCGGCACCGTCCGGCGCCGTACGGTGCATTCGCCGTCCACCCGTGGTCCGCACGCGGTCCCTCCGTCGTCCCTCCGTCGTCGGCCCTCGGCACTTACGTCGCATCCGGGCCGCCCTCCGGTTCCCGGTGCGGCCGGCCGCGCCGCGGAGCGCCGGGGGTTCAGGATGTCTCCTGCCCGACGGATCCGACGAAACACCCCCGCATGGGACGTGACTCGTGCGACGTCAGGGATCCGCCCCCGCGGGGACAGCCGGGGGGCGGGGTCAGTCGGCCTCGGCGGCCAGGGCCGCCTCCACGGAGTCGTGGACGGTGAAGACCGCCTCCGCTCCGGTGATCTCGAACACGCGGGCGACCACGGGGAGCATTCCGGCGAGGTGGACGCCGCCGCCGGCGGCCTCCGCCTTGAGCCGGGCTCCGAGCAGGACGTTCAGCCCCGTGGAGTCGCAGAACTCCAGCCGTGAGCAGTCCACCACGAGCCGTGAGAAACCCTTGTCGAGGAGGTCGTCGAGCGGCTCGCGCAGAAGATCGGCGGTGTGGTGATCGAGTTCACCTGCCGGTGTCACTACGGCGCTGGAGCCCTCTTCCCGCACCTCCACCAGAAGCCGGCCCGACTGTGCGCTGCCGACCGTCCCGTGGTCCATGCCGTCTCTCTCCCGAGGTCGTGGCTGCTGATGCCCTCGAACATTACGCCTTCCTTCCGCACTCCGACACCCGAACAACCTCACACAATCGGACATATCACTACAGACCGTACTTGCGATCGGCTCGGGGAAGCAGGTAGGGCTAGTAGGGACACCTGCCCCTACACGCCGGCTTCGGAGGCGCCGCACACCGCAGTGCACCTTTTTGGCTTCGGCAGCCATAAGCCGAGAACGATGGAGGACACCCATGTCACCCCGGCTCGACGAATCGCATACCCGTATCGCGACGTCGACACCCCCACCGGACCAACTGGATCCCATCGATCCGATCGATGCCCTCGACCCGCTGGAGGGTCTCCCGGAGATCCCCCCCTTCGACGAGGTCGGCCCGGTCGACGCGCGGGCCCTGTCCAAGACCCTGTTCGTGCGACTGGAGTCGCTGGAGGAAGGGACGCACGAGTACTCGTACGTCCGCAACACGCTCGTCGAGCTGAACCTCGCACTCGTCAAGTTCGCCGCCTCACGCTTCCGCTCCCGCAGCGAGCCGATGGAGGACATCGTCCAGGTCGGCACCATCGGTCTGATCAAGGCGATCGACCGCTTCGAGCTCGCCCGCGGTGTGGAGTTCCCCACTTTCGCCATGCCGACCATCATCGGCGAGATCAAGCGCTTCTTCCGTGACACCTCGTGGTCCGTGCGCGTACCGCGCCGGCTGCAGGAGCTGCGGCTCGACCTGGCCAAGGCCGGGGACGAGCTGGCCCAGCAGCTGGACCGCGCCCCCACCGTCGCGGAACTCGCCGAACGGCTCGGCATCTCCAACGAGCAGGTCGTCGAGGGCATGGCCGCCTCGAACGCCTACACCGCCTCGTCGCTGGACGCCCAGCCCGAGGAGGACGACACCGAGGGCGCGCTGGCGGACCGCATCGGCTACGAGGACCACGGGCTCGAGGGCATCGAGTACGTCGAGTCCCTGAAGCCCCTGATCGCCGAACTCCCGCACCGCGACCGCAAGATCCTCTCGCTGCGCTTCGTGGCGGGCATGACCCAGTCCGAGATCGGCGAGGAACTCGGCATCTCCCAGATGCACGTGTCCCGGCTGCTGTCGCGGACGCTGGTGCGGCTGCGCAAGGGCCTGACCGTGGAGGAGTGACGGGGCAACCGCCCTCCGCACGCGGCGCGTGAGGCGGCTCGGCGAGGGCGCCGGGCCGCCTCGGCGTGTGCGGGCCGGACTGCCCCGGTTAGCCGGTACCCACGTGCCCAGCCCCCATGCGGCGCATGCGCGACGAATGAAACCGCTGTCATGGGGCAACCGGCGCACCCGTCACTCTGTTACCAAGGGAAACCTCTTTCCCGAAGCCGTCCGCTGCATCACGATGGGGCCCCCGTACCGGCTGGTACGGAGATGGTTCCGGAGAGTAGGGGGCGGCATGGACCAGGGCGGCGACCGGGCCGACGCGGGGGACGGACTCGCACAGGCGCCGGACACGCGGCTGACGGAACTGCTGCGCGCACCGACCCCGGTGGCGTACCCGGCACTGCAGGAGCTGCGCCGCAGGCACCACCCGGCGGTCCTCGCCCACGCCCGGCTGCTGACCGCGAGCGAGTCCGCCGCGCGCCGGCTGACGGCGGAGACCTTCACCACGGCGGCCCGCGAGACGGCCCGCGGCACCGAGCCGACCGTCCCCCTGCGCCACCACCTCCTGCTCCTGGCGGCCCGGCTCGCGGCCGGCTGGGCCCGCGACGAGCGCTCCGCGGGCGTACGGCCCGGCCTCCTGCTGGTGCTCAACTCCACCGGCCTGCCCGAGGGGCCGACCCCCGCGCTGCTCCCGGCGTTCCAGACGCTGCCCTCCCGCGCCCAGGGACTGCTCTGGTACGGCGTCCTCGAAGAGGAGCCCGTGGAGCGCACCGCCGCCTTCCTGGGGCTGGGCCCGGCGGACGTCGCGCACGGCGCCCCGCAGGCGCTGAAGGCCCTGGCCCAGGCGTGCCTGCGGCTGCGCCTTGCCGCCTCCGACGACCCGCGCTGCGCCGACTTCCGCCGTCTGATCGAGGAGGCGGTGCGGCAGGACGGTGCCCGCCCCAGCCCCGACCTGGACGCCCACCAGGCCCGCTGCCCGTACTGCACGGCCGCGTCCGAGGACCTGACGGCCCTGCGGGACAGACCGCGGCAGACGCTGGCGGAGGGTCTGCTGCCCTGGGACGGGGCGTCGTACCTGCGCCGGTCCGAGCCGGTCGCGGTGGCGCAGGCGTCCCCGCCGACCGAGTACCGGCCCGGCCGGCGCCGATATCTGCTGGCCTCGGCCGCCTTGGGCGTCGCCCTGGTCCCGTTGCTGGTGTTCCTGCTGTCGGCCCCGGACGGGTCCGGCCGGCAACCGGTGGCGGCCTCGCCCTCACCGAGCAGGACCTCGCACCGGCCGACCACTCCCCCGCCGCGCCGCCCGGCCCCGAGCCCCACGCCCACGTTCTCGGCCCCGGGCAGCGGTTACGCCGAGGTGGTGAACCTCGCCACGGGCCGCTGCCTCGACATCCGGGACGGCGACCTCTACGAGGGCAACGACGTCGTCACGGCGCCCTGCGACTCCACCGCCAGCCAGCGCTGGCGCGTCGACACCGGCCTGGGTGTGCTGCGCTCGGCCGCCGACTCCGACTTCTGCCTGGACAGCCGCGGCTCGACCGACCGGGGCGTGGGCATCTGGAGCTGTGACTCGGTCTACGGCCGCAACGGCCGGAACCTCCGCTTCACCGTCGACCCCGACGGCACGATCCGCCCGGAGATCGCCATCGAGACGGCGCTCACCCCGGACGGCGGTGACGGACTGGCGCTGGACCCGCTGGACGGGAGTCCGGCGCAGCGCTGGCGGGCCGGGGCCGCCTGAACAGCGCCACGGCCCGGCCGGTCACACGACTCGCTCACCGCCGCGCCAGACCCCGGCGACCAGCGGTACGCCCGGCCGGTAGGCCAGGTGGACGTGGCTCGGTGCGTCCAGCAGGGTCAGGTCGGCGCGGGCGCCCGGGGTGAGGCGGCCGACGTCGGTGCGGCGCAGGGCCGCGGCGCCGCCCGCCGTGGCGGACCAGACCGCCTCGTCGGGGGTCATGCCCATGTCCCGTACGGCCAGGGCGACACAGAAGGGCACCGACGAGGTGAAGGACGAGCCCGGGTTGCAGTCGGTGGAGAGGGCCACCGTCACGCCCGCGTCCAGCAGGCGGCGGGCGTCCGGCCACTCGGCGCGGGTGGAGAACTCGGCACCGGGCAGCAGGGTGGCGACCGTGTCGCCCTGGGCGAGCGCGTCGACGTCCGCGTCCGTGAGATGGGTGCAGTGGTCTGCGCTCGCGGCGTCCAGCTCGACGGCCAGCTGCACGCCGGGGCCGTAGGAGAGCTGGTTGGCGTGGATACGGGGGTGCAGGCCCCTGGCCTTGCCGGCGGTGAGGATCGCCCGGGCCTGGTCGCCGTCGAAGGCGCCCTTCTCGCAGAAGACGTCGATCCAGCGGGCGTGCGGCGCGCAGGCGTCCAGCATCTCGCCGGTGACCAGGGCGACGTAGGCGGCCGGGTCGTCGGCGTGGTCGGGGGAGACGATGTGGGCGCCGAGGTAGGTCACCTCGTCGGTGTGGCGGGCCGCGATGCGCAGGGCGCGGGACTCGTCCTCGACGGTGAGGCCGTAGCCCGACTTGGTCTCGAAGGTGGTGGTGCCCTGGCGGAGCGCCTCCGCCAGGTACCGGGTGAGGTTCGCCTCCAGTTCCGCGTCGGTGGCGGCGCGGGTGGCCGCCACCGTGGTGCGGATGCCGCCGGCGCTGTAGGAGCGGCCGGACATGCGGGCGTTGAACTCCTGCGTGCGGTCGCCGGCGAAGACCAGGTGGGAGTGGGAGTCCACGAAGCCGGGCAGCACCGCCCGGCCGGCCGCGTCGACCCGGTTGTCAGTGGCGGGTGCTTTGCTGGATTCACCGGTCCAGGCGACTCGGCCGCCGTCGATGACGACGGCCGCGTCCTGGATCAGACCGAGGGGGGAACCGTCACCGAGGGAGGGGTCGTTGGTGACCAGCGTGGCGATGTTGGTGATGACGGTGCTGCTGCTCATGGTGTCCTCAAGGGTGGCCGGTCGGGGGTCGGCGGGGGTCAGCCGCGCAGGGCTTCGACGGCGTCCGCCAGTGCGGACGGCACGTCCCGCACCAGGGTGTGGGCACCGTCCCGTACGACATGGCGGCCGCCCACGACGGTGTGCCGGACGTCCGCCGCGGTCGCCGCGAATACGGCTGTCTCGGCGCCCAGTCGGGGCAGCGGGCCCGCTGTCCTGACGGAGTCCAGGGCGATCGTGGTGAAGTCGGCGAGCGCTCCCGGTGCCAGCTCGCCGGCGTCCTGCCAGCCGAGCGCCGCGTGTCCGTCGGCGGAGGCCGCGCGGAGCAGGGCCGCGGCGGTCCAGTGGCCGCGGGTGCGGGTGCGCAGCCGCTCGTTCAGCTCCATGGCACGCGCCTCTTCGAGCAGGTCGATGACGGCGTGGCTGTCGGAGCCGAGGGAGAGCGGGGAGCCCGCCCGCTGCAGCGCGACGGCCGGGCCGATGCCGTCGGCCAGGTCGCGTTCGGTGGTGGGGCACATGCAGGTGCCGGTGCCCGAGTCGCCGAGGAGGGCGATGTCCTCGTCGGTGAGGTGGGTGTTGTGCACGCCGGTGGTGCGCGGTCCGAGGACGCCGTGGTCGGCCAGCAGCCGGGTGGGGGTGCGGCCGTGCGCGGCGAGGCAGGCGTCGTTCTCGGCGGTCTGCTCCGAGAGGTGCACGTGCAGCGGCGCCCGCCGGTCCTCCGCCCAGCGGGCCACGGTCGCCAGCTCCCCGGCGGGCACCGCCCGTACGGAGTGGACGGCCGCCCCGATCCTCGCGTGATCCCGTTCCTTGAGAACCGCACAGCGTTCGGCCCATGCCTCCGCGCTGCCGTCGGAGAAGCGCAGCTGGTGGCCGCTCGGCGGCTCGCCGAAGCCGGCGGACAGGTAGCAGGTGTCGAGGAGGGTGATGCGGATGCCGGCCTCGGCGGCGGCCGCGATCAGCGCCTCGCCCATGGCGTTGGGGTCCGCGTAGGAGGTGCCGCCGCGCGCGTGGTGCACGTAGTGGAACTCGCCCACGCAGGTGATGCCGGCCAGCGCCATCTCGGCGTACACCGCGCGGGCCAGCGCGTGGTAGGTCTCCGGGGTGAGGTGGTCGGCGACGGAGTACATCACCTCGCGCCAGGTCCAGAAGGTGCCGCTGCCCACCTGGACCGTGCCGCGCAGGGCCCGGTGGAAGGCGTGGGAGTGGGCGTTCGCCAGGCCGGGCAGGGTCAGTCCGCGCAGGATCTCGGCGCCGGGCGGCGGGGTGGGCACGCCGGCACGGACGGCGGTGAGGCGGCCGTCCGCGACCTCCAGCACGACCCCCGGCTCGACGCTCGTGCCGAGCCAGGCGTGCTCCGACCAGTAGGTCCGTGTCGTCACCGGCAGGCCAGTCCTTCCAGTACGTCGGCGAGCGCGCCCACCCCGGCCAGGCAGTCGTCCTCGGCCGCTGATTCGGCCGGGGAGTGCGAGACGCCGGTGGGGTTGCGCACGAACAGCATGGCGGTCGGGACGCGCCCGGAGAGGATTCCGGCGTCGTGTCCCGCGCCGGTGCCGAGGACGGGCACCTTCAGACCGGTGTCCTGGCCGAGGATGCGGCCGAGTTCGTCGCGCAGCGCGTGGTCGAACTCGACCACCGGGGTGAAGGACTCCCGGACGACGTCCAGGTCGGCACCCTGCGCGGCGGCGTACTCGCGGGCGGCCTTCTCCACGGCGGTGACGACCGTGTCCAGGGTCTCCTGGTCGGCCGCGCGGGAGTCGAGCCAGCCGCGCACCAGGGACGGGATGGCGTTGACGCCGTTCGGCTCGACGGAGATCTTGCCGAACGTGGCGACGGCACCGGCGAGTTCGGCCTCCCGGCGGGCGGCGAGCACGGTCTCGGCGTACGACAGCATCGGGTCGCGCCGGTCGACGAGCCGGGTGGTGCCCGCGTGGTTGGCCTCGCCCCGGAAGTCGAACCGCCAGCGCCCGTGCGGCCAGATGGCGCTGGCGATGCCGACCCGGTCGCCGGACAGGTCCAGCGCGCGGCCCTGCTCCACGTGCAGTTCGACGAAGGCGCCGATGCGGGCGAGCCGCTCCGGGTCGGCCCCGATGGCGTCGGGGTCGTATCCGGCGGCCTCCATGGCGCGCGGCAGGGTGACGCCCTCGCCGTCGGTGAGCCGGTGGGCCTGCTCGACGGTCAGTTCCCCGGCGGTCAGCCGGGAGCCGACGCAGGCGAGGCCGAACCGGGCACCCTCCTCGTCACCGAAGTTGACGATGGCCAGGGGCTTGGTGAACCCGGCCCCCCGGGCGCGCAGTTCGTCCAGGGCGGCGAAGGAGGAGACGACCCCGAGGGGCCCGTCGAAGGCGCCGCCGTCGGGCACCGAGTCCAGGTGCGACCCGGTGACGACCGCGTCCCCCGCGGCCGGGTCGCCCAGCCAGGCCCACTGGTTGCCGTTGCGGTCGACCTCGTAGGACAGCCCGCGTGCCTCGGCCTGCTCGCGGAACCAGGCCCGGCAGTCGGCGTCGGCACCGGTCCAGGCGAAGCGGCGGTAGCCGCCGGAGGCGGAGCTGCGGCCGATCGGCAGCAGCTCCGCCCACATGCTGTGGAAGCTCACGCCTCGTCACCCTCGCGCATCGGCACCCGTACCCCGCGCTCCCGCGCGACCGAGTCGGCGATGTCGTAGCCGGCGTCCACGTGCCGGATGACACCCATGCCGGGGTCGTTGGTGAGCACCCGGCGGATCTTCTCGCCGCCGAGCTTGGTGCCGTCGGCCACGGTGACCTGGCCGGCGTGGATGGAGCGGCCCATGCCCACGCCGCCGCCGTGGTGGAGGGAGACCCAGGACGCGCCGGAGGCCACGTTGACCATGGCGTTGAGCAGCGGCCAGTCGGCGATGGCGTCGGAGCCGTCGAGCATGGCCTCGGTCTCGCGGTACGGGGAGGCGACGGAGCCGCAGTCGAGGTGGTCGCGGCCGATGGCCAGCGGGGCCGCCAGTTCACCCGACGCCACCATGTCGTTGAAGCGCTCGCCGGCCTTGTCGCGCTCGCCGTAGCCGAGCCAGCAGATACGGGCGGGCAGGCCCTGGAAGTGGACGCGCTCGCCGGCCATCTTGATCCAGCGGGCCAGGGACTCGTTCTCCGGGAAGAGGTCGAGGAGCGCCTTGTCGGTCTTGGCGATGTCGGCGGGGTCGCCGGACAGGGCCGCCCAGCGGAAGGGGCCCTTGCCCTCGCAGAAGAGGGGCCGGATGTACGCCGGGACGAAGCCGGGGAAGGCGAAGGCGCGGTCGTAGCCGGCCAGCTGGGCCTCGCCGCGGATGGAGTTGCCGTAGTCGAAGACCTCGGCGCCCGCGTCCATGAAGCCGACCATGGCCTCCACGTGCTTCGCCATGGACTCGCGGGCGCGGGTGGTGAAGCCCGCCGGGTCCTTGGCGGCCGCGTCGGCCATGTCCTCGAAGGCGACGCCGACGGGCAGGTAGGCCAGCGGGTCGTGGGCGGAGGTCTGGTCGGTGACGATGTCGATCGGCGCGTTCATCGCGAGCAGCTGCGGGACCAGCTCGGCGGCGTTGCCGAGGACGCCGATGGACAGCGGCCTGCGCTGGTCGCGGGCCTCGGTGGCGAGCTGGAGCGCGTGGTCGAGGCTGTCGGCCCGCACGTCCAGGTAGCGGTGCTCGATGCGGCGGTCGATGGCGCGCGGGTCGCAGTCGATGCAGATGGCGACGCCGTCGTTCATGGTGACGGCGAGCGGCTGGGCGCCGCCCATGCCGCCGAGGCCGGCGGTGAGGGTGATGGTCCCGGCGAGGGTGCCGCCGAACTTCTTCGCGGCGACGGCGGCGAAGGTCTCGTAGGTGCCCTGGAGGATGCCCTGGGTGCCGATGTAGATCCAGGAGCCGGCGGTCATCTGGCCGTACATGGTCAGACCGAGGGCCTCCAGGCGGCGGAACTCCTCCCAGTTGGCCCAGTCGCCGACGAGGTTGGAATTGGCGATGAGGACGCGCGGGGCCCACTCGTGGGTCTGCATCACGCCGACCGGGCGGCCGGACTGGACCAGCATGGTCTCGTCCTGCTTGAGGGTCCGCAGCGTGCGCACCATCGCGTCGAAGGAGCGCCAGTCACGGGCGGCCTTACCGGTGCCGCCGTAGACGACGAGCTTGTCGGGGTGCTCGGCGACCTCGGGGTCGAGGTTGTTCTGGAGCATCCGCAGGGCGGCTTCCTGCTGCCATCCCAGGGTGCTCAGTTCCGTGCCGCGCGGTGCTCGTACGGGGCGGGGTCCCGACATCGTCTGCCTCCTGATGTTGCTGCGTCTATTCACATCCTGAACGTCTGAATAGAACTAGTCAATACATCGGGGTGGCCGCGTCCGCGCGCGGGGGGTGTTTGGCCGGAAGCACCCGGCGGCCGGGAGGGATGATAGGGGGAGGGGTGTGCGGGGTGTGCACGGGTTCGCACCGGACGGTTCGGGGTTCGTGATCGAGTCGGGAGGGAGGGGCGCACGCGATCGCGCTCACCACCTTGCGCGCCTCCGCGAGCCGTTGACCCGCTCCGGCCGCTTCTCGAACAAATGGTTTAACCACCCGAGAACAGTCCTCAGTCGGCCAACACTAGTACGCCCGGCGCACGTTCCACTGGAAAATGCCAAAGCACTCACCCCTGCCGCACACGTTGCGTAGTGTCACTGTCACTCAACCGGAGTCACAGGCGGGAGGGGAGCCACGGTGCCCGGAATCGACGAGTGCCTACTGGAAGCCATGCGGCTGCCCGGGGCCCGGGGGGCCGCGCTGGTGGACTGGACGAGCGGACTGGCGCTCGGCACGGTCGGGGAAGCCCCCGGCGGTGACCACGAGACCACCGCGGCCGAGGCCGCCGAACTGGCCAGACTGGCCGCCGAGCACGGCGCCTTCGCGGCCGGGGGCGCACAGGACGGGCGCCCGCCCGTGGAGGACGTGATCGTCAGCAACCACGACAGCTACCACCTGCTGCGGTTCGTCGACACGTCCTTCGACAGCAGCGTCTTCCTCCACCTGTGGCTCGGCCGCGAGGAGGGCAACCTCGCCCTCGCCCGCATACGGCTCGGCGACATGGCCTCCCGGCTGGTGCTGGGATGACGATGGTCGGAACGCCCCCGCCGCTGCCGGTGCGGGACAGGACCACCGCGCAGGAGCGGACGGCCGGCGCGCTGTCGCCGATGCTCCGGCGGCTCGCCGAGGAGCAGGCCACCGGAGTCCTGGTCCGCGAGCACGGCACCCTGCACCTCGCCGAGGGGCGGGTGGTGCACGCCGAGAGCCCGCACGCCCCCGGCCTCGACGTGCTCCTCACAGCCCACGGCACCCTGGCGGGCGCCGCCTGGCAGCAGGCCGCCGGGCAGACCGGCGACTCCCGGGAGGTGGCCCGCGGGCTGCTGGCCGCCGGGCTGCTGCCGGAGGGCGCCCTGGAGCTGTGCCACCTGGACGCGCTGTACGACGCGGGGTACTTCGCGCTGTCCCCGAGCAGCACCCCGGGCCGGTTCCGCTACGACAGCGGACCCCGCCTCGGACCGCTGCCCTCGGTGCCGGTCGTCGCGCTGGAGCGCGAGACGCTGCGCCGGCGGCTGCTGCTGCACCGGCTGTGGCCGGACCCGGCGGCCGACGACGCCCCGCTGGTCCGCGCGGCCCCGGCCGCGTCGGCGCCGGTCACCCCCCGCCAGCGGGCGGTGATGGACCTGGTGGACGGCGTCCGCACGGCTCCGCGGATCGCCCGCGACCTGGGCCGGCAGGCGTTCCACACGCTGGTGGACGTGCGCCGGCTGGCGGCGGCCGGACTCGTCCGGCCGGCGGTCGCGGCCCCCGCTCCGCCGCCGGGTCCGCCGACTCCCCCGCTCACGGTCACCGACCCCGACATCGCGCTGCTGAAGAGGCTCAGGGATGCGCTGGAGGCGCTTTGAACGGCACCGCCCCGCCGAGAGGAGAGAGCTGATGGTGCCCGAACAGGACCTGGCGGCCGTCCACGACGAGCTGCACCGGCTGCGCGCCCGGGTCCCGCAGCTCACCGGCGCCCTCGCGGCCGGCGTCGACGGGCTCGTCGTCGCCCACGACACCCCCGGCCTCGACCCGGAGGGCCTGGCGGCGCTCACCGCGGCCTCGCTCGGTGTGGCCATCCGGGTCGCCGACGCCACCGGCAACGGCGACTTCCGGGAACTGCTGGTGCGCGGCTCGCAGGGCTACGTCGCCACCTACGCGGCCGGCCGCACCGCCGTGCTGACGCTGCTCACCAAGGACCGGGTCAACGTCGGCCGGCTGCACCTGGAGGGCCGCCGCGCCGGCGCCCGCATCGGGGAGCTGCTCGACGCCGCCGAGGCCGCGGCGGCGGCAGCCCGGCCCGCCACCCGGCCCACACCCACGCCCGCATCACGTAACCGAACGACGCGCGTGCCACGCACCACGGCCACTGAAGCGCGTACTGCAACCGACAGCTGAGAGGACCACCATGGCCAACACCGAGACCGCACTGAAGGAAGCTCTGACCACCATCGAGGGCGCGACCGGCGTCGCGCTCGTGGACTACACCAGCGGCATGGCGCTGGGCACGATGGGCGGCAGCAAGAGCTTCGACCTGAACGTGGCCGCCGCCGGCAACACGGACGTGATCCGGGCCAAGATGCGCACGATGGAGCACCTGGGCCTGAAGGCGGAGATCGACGACATCCTGATCACGCTGTCGGACCAGTACCACCTGATCCGCCTGCTCAAGGGTCGTGGCGGCAACGGCCTGTTCCTCTACCTGGTGCTGGACTCCCGGGCCAACCTGGCGATGGCCCGGCACCAGCTGAAGAAGATCGAGGAGGACCTGGAGGTCTGAGACGGGCCCCGGGCGGCTCAGGCCCCCGGGTCAGACCGGTTCCGCGGTACGGCGGCGGGCTCCACCCGGGGCCGCGTCGCCGGCCGCGATGCCCGTCCCGCGCAGGCCCTTCACGACCTTGCCCGCCGGGTTCCCGCCCCGCGCGTCCAGCCAGTCGACGCGCACCCACAGCAGCGCGTCCCCGGCCCGTTCCCGGCGTCCGAGCCAGGCGGCCTTCAGCCGCAGCCCGGTGCCGGCACCGGCCAGCAGCAGGCCGCCGGCGGCGGGCACCGCGAGGGAGCTGCCGAGGGCGACGGCGAAGGCCAGCAGCAGCCACCAGCGGTGTCCGCGGCGCCAGGCGCGCACGGTCACCGCCCGGTCCTGCAGGATGTCGTACCTGCCCGCGCGAACCACCCCGCGGGCGAGGGCGGCGTACCGCTCGCGCCGTACCAGCGCCACCACGGCGGCCGTCACGAGGAACAGCGCGGCCCCCGCGAGGATCCCGATCCGGCGTCCGGTCCACCCGGGCAGCAGGACCCCGATCCCGGCGGCGAACACCCCGAACCAGCACAGGGGCGCGGCCCCGGCCCGTACGACGACGGCCACCCGGGCCAGTCCCCGACCTCCGCGCCCTCCGCGTTCCTCGCGTCCTGCGCGTCCTGCGCGCCCTCCGCGTTCCTCGCGTCCTGCGCGTCCTTCGCGTCTTTCCTGTTCTTGGCGTTCTTCGCGTCCGTCACGTCCGCGTTCCGCGCGCGCCACGTCGGCCTCCCGTGTCACGTGTCCACCCAGCTCCTGGGCCTCGGCACGAAGCTAGCGGCGGAACGTGAGACGAGTCTGAGAACGCGACGGATCACTCCACGAACAGCCCCCGGGCGGCCGCGTGCGCGTCGAATTCCTCCAACCGGGCCTGCGCGTCGGGCAGATCGTCGCACAGGGCCTCCAGCAGCACCCGGCCGAGCAGCATCGGCGCGCACGCGGTGTCGAAGGCGAGCCCGGTGCCGACGGCGGCGGGCAGCAGCAGGTCGGAGTGGCGGGCGACCGGCGCGAAGGCGGAGTCGGCGACCGTGACCACGGTCAGGCCCGCCTCCCGGGCGTAGGCCAGGGTGTCGACGACCTCACGCGGATGCCGGGGCAGCGCGAAGCACAGCAGGGCCGTGGCGCCCGCCCGGACGGCCGCGTCGATGCGGTCGTGGATCATCGTGCCGCCCTCGTTGAGCAGCCGGACGTCCGGGTGGACCTTGGCGGCGAAGTACGCGAAGCCGTACGCCTGGGAGGCGGCGGCGCGCAGGCCGAGCACCGGCAGCGGGCGGGAGGCGGCGAGGATCCGGCCGGCCTTCTGCACCGGGCGCGGGTCGGCGAGCAGCTCCGCGAGGTGCCTGAGGTTCTCGATCTCGGCCTCGACGGCCTGCTGGTACTCGTTGTACGAGCCCGCCTCGGCGGCCGGTTCGGCGGGCACGACCTCGCGCAGGTGCTTGCGCAGGGCGGGGTAGCCGTCGAAGCCGAGGGCGACCGCGAAGCGGGTCACCGAGGGCTGGCTGACCCCGGCCAGCTCGGCCAGCTCCACGCTCGACAGGAAGGGCACGTCGGCGGCCCGCCGCACCATGCTGTGCGCGATGCGGCGCTGGGTCGGTGTGAGCCGGTGCCCCTCGAAGAGGGCCTGCAGCCGGGTGGCCGGGCTGTCCGTCGCCCCCGGCGCGGCGGCCGCGCTCCTGTCCACGCTCATGACGTGCTCCCCCTCCAGATGTCGGTGAACCGGTCGAGCAGTACGGACGCCGTGGCCACGTCGTCCGTGAGCGGCCGGTCGGCCAGGTCGTCGTCGAGGGCCGCATCGGCGAGCGCGAACGCCCGCCCGGCCCCGAGCCCCGGGTCGGGCCGCAGGCCGCGCAGGCGCAGGGCCCGGACGGCGGCGACGAGTTCGCAGCCGACCACAAGACGGTACGCACCGCACGCGCGCAGGGTCTGCCGCGCGGCGAGCGAGGCGAAACTCGCCTGTTCCTCGACGCCCCGGGAGAGTACAGCGTGCCCGAGCGAGGCGGGGGCGGAGAAGGCCCGCAGATCGCCGAGGGCGGCCGCGGCCGCGTACTCCAGGATCATCACGCCCGAGGCGGCCGGTTCGTGGTCGGCGAGGAACGGGCGCAGCCGGGTGAAGGCGGGCTCGTTCAGGGTGGACAGGCGGGACGTGGACAGCCGGGCCACCTGGGTCACGGCGAGCCTGAAGTGGTCCAGGGCGAGTGCCAGTTGGGCCTGGTAGAAGCCGCCGTGGTGGTAGGCGGCCAGGTCCTCGACGGCGATGAGCGGGTTCTCCGCCGCCGCGTTGACCTCGACGTCCAGGACCTGTTCGAGGGCGTCCGCCGCGTCGAGCGCGGGGCCGTGGATCTGGGGCAGGCAGCGGAAGCCGTAGGGGTCCTGGATCCGGCCCAGCGGCGGGGTCGGGCGGTCCGCCGCGCCGATCAGCTCGCGCATCCGGCGGGCCGCCTCGGTGCTCCCGCGGTGCGGGCGGGCGGCGTGCACCGGCGCGGCGTAGGCCTCGTGGGAGCCGTCGACGGCGATCAGGGACAGCGCGGCGACGACCTGGGTGGCGCCGATCAGCCCGCGCAGTTCGTGCAGGGCGAGCGCGGACTGGCCGAGGACGAGGGCGTTGCTGCTGATCAGGGCGAGGGCGTCGTTGTTGTCGAGGGGCTGGGGCGCGGGCGTGCCGGTGCCGCGCCAGGGGTGCTCGCCCGCGAGCGCGAGCCCCACCTGGGCGAGCGCCGCGATGTCCCCGGTGCCGACGGAGCCGAACTCGTTGACGACGGGGTGGGCGCCGCTCGCCAGCGCCTCGCAGAGCGCGGTGACCACGCCGGGCCGCAGTCCGGCGCCGCCGGCCAGCAGCTGGTTGGCGCGTATGGCGAGCATCGCGCGCACCTGACGGGCGGGCAGTTCCGCGCCGATGGCGCCCGCGTGGCTGCGCAGCAGGCGCAGGCCGTGGGCCGCCGCCGCCTCGGTGGGCACGTCCACGTTCCGGTTCGCGCCCACGCCGGTGGAACGGCCGTAGACCCGGCCGGTGGCCGCGATCCGCCGGGCGGCGTTCCAGGACGCCCCGACCCGTCGCAGCGCGTCGGCCCGCGGGACCGGGCGGGCGGCGCCGTCGGCGAGGCGTACGACGTCCTCGACGCCGAGTCCGGTGCCGTCGAGGACCACCGTCGCGGTCCGCACGGACTCCGGCGCGTCCACGGTGCGAGACGACATCAGGCCCAGACTCCCTCGATTATTCAGTCATCTAGAACTCTGCATGACTTTATGCAGTCAGGCAAGGGACGTCTCATGATCCGGCGCGCGAGCCGGTGCGCCTCCGGGTGCCCGGAGGGGAAGAGGGGGGTTGTCCCCAGTGCGGCGGGCGGGGCCGCTCCCTAGGGTGAGGCGCATGAGCGCACTGGACCCCCGGGACGTCGACCTGAAGAAGGATCTGGACGCCACCGTACGGGCACGCAGGGAACTGGGCGAGGAGTACGACTCCGCGCTCGTCGACTCCTTCCTCGAGAAGGTCGAGCAGCGGATCGACGACACCGTGGAACGGCGGGTGCGGCGGCACCTGGCCGAGCAGCGGATGGTCGACGTGCGCGGCGCCCGGCGGCCGAAGGGGGCCGAGAACTGGGCCGAGCGGTTCGGCTTCGCCGTCATCACGCTGGTCCTCGCGATCCCGCTGTCCGCGATCGGCGGCGCGCTCGCGGGGATGTCCGGGATGGTGGCCGCCTGGGTCGGCATCGTCGGCGTCAACGCGGCCCAGGCGGTACGGCTCAACCCGGAGCTGGTGTCCGGGCGCCGCGGCCGGTCCTCCCACGAGGACTGAAGCGGACCGGGCGGACCCCGCGGGGCGAGGGTGTGCGCGGGGACCGCCGCACCCCCGTCACCGGGGGGCGGGACGACGGCGGTCCCCGCGCGGGGACGCGGGCCGGGTCAGGGCCGGGCATCACGCGTCCGTGGCGTCCGTGGAGGTCCGGGAGCCGCTCCGGAGGTCCTCGACGCCGTTCGGCGCCGGCCGCGGCGGGGAGCCTCCCCCAGCGCTGAACGCCTGGGAGGTACCCGAACCGCCTGCCGACACCCCTTACTCTGCCGGACCCGTGTTAAGCGGGTGCTGCGCGCACGTGACACCCGCGTACCGCTTCCGGAACGGCCCGACCGGCCCCGGACACCGCGTGTTCGCCGCCGCCGGCGGCGGTTCACCGCGAGTTCGCTACTTGTTCCCGCCCTTGGCCAGGAAGGCCAGCAGGTCCTGCCGGCTGACCACGCCGGTCGGCTTGCCCTCGACCAGCACGATCGCCGCGTCCGCCGAGCCCAGCACCTGCATCAGGTCACCGACCGGCTCACCGGAGCCGACCTGCGGCAGCGGCGCGGACATGTGCTTCTCCAGCGGGTCCTCCAGCGAGGCGCGCTTGCTGAACAGGGCGTCGAGCAGCTCCCGCTCCACGACCGACCCGACGACCTCGGCGGCCATCACGTCCGGGTGACCGGCACCCGGCTTCACGACCGGCATCTGCGAGACGCCGTACTCGCGCAGCACCTCGATGGCCTGGCCGACCGTCTCCTCCGGGTGCATGTGGACGAGGGACGGGATGCTGCCGTGCGCCTTGTCCTCCAGCACGTCGGCGACGCGGGCGGAGGGGCCCTCGTCCTCGAGGAAGCCGTAGTCGGCCATCCACTCGTCGTTGAAGATCTTGCTGAGGTAGCCGCGGCCGCTGTCCGGCAGCAGGACCACGACGACGTCGTCCGGGCCGAGCCGCTCGGCGACGCGCAGCGCGCCCACCACGGCCATGCCGCAGGAGCCGCCCACCAGCAGGCCCTCCTCCTTGGCCAGGCGGCGGGTCATCTGGAAGGAGTCCTTGTCGGAGACCGGGACGATCTCGTCGGCGACGGTCCGGTCGTAGGCGGTCGGCCAGAAGTCCTCGCCCACGCCCTCCACGAGGTAGGGGCGCCCGGAGCCGCCGGAGTACACCGAGCCCTCGGGGTCGGCGCCGATGACCTTGACCTTGCCGTCGCTGACGTCCTTCAGGTAGCGGCCGGTGCCGGAGATGGTGCCGCCGGTGCCGACGCCCGCCACGAAGTGGGTGATCTTCCCCTCGGTCTGCTCCCACAGCTCGGGGCCGGTCGAGTGATAGTGCGAGAGCGGGTTGTTGGGGTTGGAGTACTGGTCGGGCTTCCAGGCGCCGGGGGTCTCCCGCACCAGCCGGTCGGAGACGTTGTAGTACGAGTCCGGGTGCTCGGGCGCGACGGCGGTCGGGCACACGACCACCTCGGCGCCGTAGGCGCGCAGCACGTTGATCTTGTCGGTGCTCACCTTGTCAGGGCACACGAAGATGCACTTGTAGCCCTTCTGCTGGGCCACGATGGCCAGGCCCACACCGGTGTTGCCGCTGGTCGGCTCGACGATGGTGCCGCCCGGCTTGAGCTCCCCGCTCTGCTCGGCGGCCTCGATCATGCGCAGGGCGATGCGGTCCTTGACGGAGCCGCCCGGGTTGAAGTACTCGACCTTGGCCAGGACGGTGGCCTGGATGCCCTTGGTCACGCTGTTGAGCCTCAGCAGCGGGGTGTTGCCGACGAGGCTGATCATCGAGTCGTGGAATCGCACCGTTGTCTCCGGTCGCTTGCAAAAGAACTGCTGTCGTAGTTGGTGCCGCCAGCCTAAGGCCCCCGGGTCAGGCCGGGCGGGCGTTCACTCCCCGTCGAGATTGGCGCACGGTCCGTACGGGGCAAGGAGTGGATGTACGGCTACGAGGAGGTGGCGGCGACGTATGACGAGCATGTCGAGGGCGAGGGTGGCCCGGCGGATCGCGGCCGGAGCGGCGTACGGCGGCGGCGGGGTCGGACTGGTCGGGGCGGCCGCGGTCGGTCTGCTGCTGGCGGAGGTGCGGCTGGCCCGGCGCCATGTGGGGAACGGCAGCGGCGGCCGGGTGCCGACGGCGCAGGGCGTGTACGGCCATGCGTACGACGTGCCGGGGGAACCGCCCCTGAGGCTGGCCATGCTGGGTGACTCCACGGCGGCCGGGCAGGGCGTGCACCGGGCGGGCCAGACACCGGGGGCGCTGCTGGCCTCGGGTCTCGCGGCGGTGGCGGAACGCCCGGTGGAACTGCGCAACGTGGCCCTTCCCGGGGCCCGGTCGGACGATCTGGACCGTCAGGTGGCACTGGTCCTCTCGTCTCCCGACCCGCTCCCGGACATCTGCGTGATCATGATCGGCGCGAACGACGTCACCCACCGGATGCCGCCGACGCGTTCGGTGCGGCACCTGGCGGCGGCGGTGCGGCGGCTGCGCACGGCCGGTGCGGAGGTGGTCGTCGGCACCTGTCCCGACCTGGGCACCATCGAGCCGGTCCAGCAGCCGCTGCGGTGGCTGGCCCGCCGGGCCTCGCGGCAGCTGGCGGCGGCCCAGACCATCGGGGTGGTCGAGCAGGGCGGACGGACGGTGTCGCTGGGCGACCTGCTCGGGCCGGAGTTCGAGGCGAACCCGCGGGAACTGTTCGGGCCGGACAACTACCACCCCTCCGCCGAGGGCTACGCCACGGCGGCGATGGCGGTGCTGCCGACGGTGTGCGCGGCCCTGGGGCTGTGGCCGGCGGACGAGGAACGGCCGGACGCGTCCCGCCGCGAGGGCTTCCTGCCCGTCGCCCGCGCCGCCGCCGAGGCGGCGGCGGAGGCGGGTACGGAGGTCACGGCGGCGATGCCCACCGGCCCCCGGGGGCCGTGGGCGCTGCTCAAGCGCAGGCGGCGGCGCCGGGTGCCGGAGGCCGAGCCCGCCCGCCCGTCGTTGTGACCGCGGGCGGGGCCCCGGCCCCACCATCCAAGCAAGCGCTTAGTAAATTGCGGCCAGTGTCACACCGCAACACCGGTGACCCGGGCCATACGTACGGGTAACTTCCGAACCGGCCCTGCCCAAATCCCGTCCTCTGGAGCCGTGATGCCCGAAGCCGTCATCGTCTCGACCGCCCGCTCCCCGATCGGCCGCGCCTTCAAGGGCTCCCTCAAGGACCTGCGCCCGGACGACCTGACCGCCACGATCATCCAGGCGGCGCTGGCGAAGGTCCCCGAGCTCGACCCGAGGGACATCGACGACCTGATGCTCGGCTGCGGCCTGCCGGGCGGCGAGCAGGGCAACAACCTCGGCCGGATCGTGGCCGTGCAGATGGGCATGGACCATCTGCCGGGCTGCACGGTCACCCGCTACTGCTCCTCCTCGCTGCAGACCAGCCGCATGGCCCTGCACGCCATCAAGGCCGGCGAGGGCGACGTCTTCATCTCGGCCGGCGTCGAGATGGTCTCCCGGTTCGTCAAGGGCAACTCCGACAGCCTGCCCGACACGCACAACCCCTTCTTCGCCGAGGCCGAGGCCCGCACCGCCGCCGTCGCGGAGCAGGAGGGCACGACCTGGCACGACCCGCGCGAGGACGGCCTGGTCCCGGACGCCTACATCTCGATGGGCCAGACCGCGGAGAACCTCGCCCGCTGGAAGGGCGTCACCCGCCAGGACATGGACGAGTTCGGCGTCCGCTCGCAGAACCTCGCCGAGCAGGCCATCAAGAACGGCTTCTGGGAGCGCGAGATCACCCCGGTGACCCTCCCGGACGGCACGGTCGTCAGCAAGGACGACGGCCCGCGCGCCGGCGTCACCCTGGAGGGCGTCCAGGGCCTCAAGCCGGTCTTCCGCCCCGACGGCCTCGTCACCGCCGGCAACTGCTGCCCGCTCAACGACGGCGCCGCGGCCGTCGTCGTCATGAGCGACACCAAGGCCCGCGAGCTGGGCCTGACCCCGCTCGCCCGGATCGTCTCCACCGGCGTCTCCGGCCTCTCCCCCGAGATCATGGGCCTCGGCCCGGTCGAAGCCTCCCAGCAGGCGCTGCGCCGGGCCGGCCTCACCGTCGGCGACATCGACCTGGTCGAGATCAACGAGGCGTTCGCCGCCCAGGTGATCCCCTCCTACCGTGACCTCGGCTTCGACCTGGACAAGGTGAACGTCAACGGTGGCGCCATCGCCGTCGGCCACCCCTTCGGCATGACCGGCGCCCGCATCACCGGCACGCTCATCAACTCGCTCCAGTTCCACGACAAGCAGTTCGGCCTGGAGACGATGTGCGTCGGCGGCGGCCAGGGCATGGCGATGGTCATCGAGCGCCTCAGCTGATCCGCCGATCCGCCCGGCCTCCGGTCCACCATCGGTGACCGGCCGGGCACGGCAGGTCATGGAGCGGCCCGGAACCCGGAAAACACCAGGGTTCTGGGCCGTTTTGTGATCCAATCTCCCTCAGGATGTGACCTATCTCCCCCGCCGGGGAGAACACCGCAGGTCAGCGCGGGTCGGCGGGGCGGCCCACGAAACCACGGACCCAAAGACCCGCCCGTTTCGTGACGTTACGCACTGACAGCCGCTTAGTCCGCCCTTCAAGCTGATGTAGGAAGTCGGGGGTCGACTTTGAACCTGGGAGTACGTCAGTGAGCGCCATGCCGATCGCCCTGCTGCTCACCACGGCCGCCACGGGCGCCGTGGGCGTCGCCGTCCTGCGCACCGTGCTGAAACTGCGCCGCCAGCTCACCGAGCTGCAGGCCCAGCTGGCCGGGGACCAGGCGGCGGCCGTGAGCGCCCTGCTGCCCGCGGCCCGTGCCGCGGACGCCGACGAGATACGCGCGGCGGTGGCCGAGGCGCTCGCCGAGGAGCGGGAGCGGGAGCTCGCCGAGGCGCGCGCCTTCTGGGCCGCCCAGGAGGCCCGTGACGCCTCCGACGCGCCGTCCCTGCTGGGCCTGCCCGACAGTGACCTGTTCCTGCCCCGGCAGGCCGACTTCTCGGGCCTGGAGCCGATCACCGGGCCGGCCGCGGAGGCCGAGGAGTCCTCCGCCAGGGACTTCGCCCAGGGCGGCACCCCGACGGAGTCCGCCGAACTGGCCGCGGCCCGCCGCCGCCACCCCTCGCACCCCGACTTCGTCCCGGTGCAGTCGCCTGCCGTGAACGACCACGAGCGCACGGTGACCGCCCTGGAGCAGCTGGCCGCCGGCCAGGTCGAGCTGTCCGACGTGCGCCCCGGCCCGCTCGGCACCCTCGACGTCTACGTCTTCGCCGACGGCACCACGCTGTGCATGACGCCGGGCCACCGCGAGACGGCCGAGCGCCTGGCGGCGGCCCTGGGCGAGGGCGAGACGCCGTACCTGCTCGGCGGCTCGGGCATCTCGGGCGCCTACACGCTGACGTTCGCGTGCGGCGAGGACACGGTCTACATCCTGGCGGACCGGGTCATCGCGTCCCTGTGACCGCCGTCGCGTCCCGGTCCGCGCCGGGACGCCCTCACACCCCCGCCTTCTTGCGCGCCTCCTCCACCAGCCGCACGGCCTCGGCGACCTCGTCGTCGCTCTCCAGCACCACGGCCAAGTCGTGCGCGGCCACCAGGATTTGGTCGGCGGCGGCGAACATCCCCGCGTCCGGCATCTCCCGTGGCTCGGCGGACGGATCCTCCACGTGCTGCGCCCACCGCGCCAACTCCCTGGCCAGCGCCAGCGCCTCGGCGGCGGCGCTGCGCTGGAGGCGGCTCTGGGGTGCCGCCCGCAGACGGTCGGCGAAATGATCCACTGCTCGGGTCAACGGCGTCGTATCAACCACGCGCCGAGCGTAACGCGCCGCACTGTTGCCAATACGCGAACGCTCAGGCACGGTGACGTGAAGGACCGGCTTACATCCCCTTTGCGTTCGGAGGCGCCGATGTCCCAACTCTTCTCCGAGGAGACCCACCGCAATCTGCTCGCCCGCATCCCGCACTGCACCGGTCGTGAAGTCTCCGACTGGCTGCGCACCGTCGAAGAAGGCCCCGCCCTGTTCCGCTTCGAGGAGAAGGTCAGCTGGCTCCGGCACGAATACGACCTCGCCTACGGCCACGCGAAGGCGATCGTCCACGAGTACGACCTGCGCAGGGCGGCCCGCAAGCTGCTCTGACACGCCGAAAGGGCCCCGGGTTCACCCGGGGCCCTTTCGCGCGAGCGCGCGGCGCTAGTCGTTGCTGCTGAAGATCGCCACCAGCCGCAGCATCTCCACGTAGATCCACACCAGGGTCATGGTGAGGCCGAACGCGGCGAGCCAGGACTCGTTGCGCGGGGCGCCGTAGGCGATGCCGTCCTCGATCTGCTTGAAGTCGAGGGTCAGGAAGAACGCGCCCAGCAGGATGGCGATGATGCCGACGATCGCGCCCAGCGGGCCGAAGCTGCGCAGTCCGCCGTCGGCGGCGACACCGAACGCCACCAGCAGCAGGTTGACCGCCATGACGAGGATGAAGGCCATGGCGATGGCCATGCCGATGCGGGCGTAGCGCGCGGTGACGCGGATCCAGCCGGCCTTGTAGACCAGCAGGGTGGCGGCCGAGACGGCCAGCGTGCCGAGCACCGCCTGGAAGGGGGCGCCGCTCCACCGGCTGTTGAACATCTCGCTGATGACGCCCAGGAAGACGCCCTCGAAGGCGGCGTACCCCAGGATCAGGGCGGGCGAGGGGGAGCGCTTGAAGCTCTGCACCAGCGCCAGGACCATCGCCACGATCGCGGCGCCGAACGCCAGCGCGTAGCTGGTCCCGGAGACCGGCAGCAGCGTCCAGGCGAGGACGGCGCCGACGGCGACCGTGCCGAGCGTCAGGGCCGAACGGGTGACGACGTCGTCCATCGTCATCCGGTCGGTGGTGGCCGGGGCCTGCGGCGGGGCGCCGTACTGCGCGCCCTGCTGGGCGTACGGGTTCTGCGCGTAGGGGTTCTGCGCGTACGGGTTGCCCTGTGCGTACCCGGCCTGCGCTGCGGTGTTGAAGCCGGCGTAGCCGTTGTCGCGGCTGAACCCCCGTCGCGAGAAGACCGGGTTACTGCTCCTCATCTCACTCCTCCATGGCCACCCTGCGCGGCCTTGGCCTCAAGGGTAATGGATTGGCAAAAGAACGACGTGATACCTGGGGAGGATCTTTCTCTCCTCCTGCGGCGCAACACGCTACGCGCAAGCCTCATTCCCGGCCACGGAGGCCCCCATTCCCCCTCGGGCCCGACACCTGCCCGGTCGGCCCAGCGGGAATCCGAGGTAGTCGCACCCCAGCGCCTCCTCCCGCCCGTGGTGGCGGAAGCGGGAGGTGCGGGGCGGGACTACGGAATCACCAGGAGCGGGCCGTTGTCACCGCCCAGGTTCTCCCCGAACTCCGCTCCCGCGGCGGGCGCGCCGAGATCGACCGGATCGACTGCGTAGGCCTTCGCGGCGGTGGCGCCGGACGCCGTGCCGCGCAGCAGCCACACCGCGCCGCCGTTCACGACGCGGCCCAGGTCCTCGCCCGGCGCGCCCGCGGCCAGGTCGGCCTTCCCGTCCCCGGTCACGTCCAGCACCCATACAGGGCCATGTTCCACGGCGGGCCCGGCACACCCGGACCGAACTCGACCGCTACTCCACCGCCGGCGTCGCCGCTTTCCTGGCCGCCTGACGCTGACCGGCCGTCACCACCGCCACGGTCGGGCGATTCCGGCCAGGGGACGACCGGGAGAAGTGGGAGGAACCGGCACGGGAGCGGGGGGAAGAACACCGCCGCTGACGCGGCCGGCGGGCCGCTGCCGGGCCGGTTCGAAAGACGCCCGCGCCCTGGGTCGCAGGCGAGGAAGTGCCCGGAGCCGGACTTGAACCGGCACGCCCGCGAAGGGGCAGCGAGGTTTAAGCTCGCCGTGTCTGCATTCCACCATCCGGGCAGGCCATGGGCACCGCGTCGAGGGTCCGAGCCTATCGGGACGCGTCCCTCGCACAGTGGCGGGGACGACCCGATGTTGTCTTATTTTATTGAGGTCTGAGGGTGCATCAGCCCGCGGAACGGGCCATCAGCACTTGCCAATAGCGTGACGTGGCGTGGGCGCGCGCGTACGCGGAATGACGGAATTTCACCTACCGAACGAGGGCGGTCCACCTGTTCTGAAGCTCGCGGCCCTCGGGGTCGCCCGTCCTCCCCAGGTATGACACGGGCCCGTCCCGTCCGACCGCAGTCGCCCTCCGGAACCGGATCAGCGACTGACTACGGGGGCGCCGGCGGCCGGGACGATGGATCTGTCCCCACGAACCGACGCCGTCCCGACAGGAGCACCTTCCCGTGACCACCACACCCACCGCCGACCGGACCACGGCCGTTGCCGCACGCGCCACGGAACTGTCGAAGATCTACGGGCAGGGCGAGACCCGGGTGGTCGCCCTCGACCGGGTCTCCGTCGACTTCCGGCAGGCCGAGTTCACCGCGATCATGGGCCCGTCCGGCTCCGGCAAGTCCACGCTGATGCACTGCGTGGCGGGCCTGGACAGCTTCTCCTCGGGCTCGGTGCGGATCGGCGAGACGGAACTGGGCTCCCTGAAGGACCGGCAGCTGACCAAGTTGCGCCGGGACAAGATCGGCTTCATCTTCCAGGCATTCAACCTGCTGCCGACGCTGACCGCGCTGGAGAACATCACCCTGCCGATGGACATCGCCGGGCGGAAGCCGGACAAGGCGTGGCTCGACCAGGTCATCCAGATGGTCGGACTGTCCGGACGGCTCACCCACCGACCCTCCCAGCTGTCCGGCGGCCAGCAGCAGCGGGTCGCCGTGGCCCGTGCGCTCGCCTCCAAGCCCGACATCATCTTCGGTGACGAGCCGACCGGGAACCTCGACTCCCGCTCGGGCGCCGAGGTGCTGGGCTTCCTGCGCAACTCCGTGCGCGAGCTGGGCCAGACCGTGGTCATGGTGACCCACGACCCGGTGGCCGCCGCCTACGCGGACCGGGTCGTCTTCCTCGCCGACGGCCGGATCGTCGACGAGATCCACTCCCCCACGGCCGACTCCGTCCTCGACCTGATGAAGCAGTTCGACGCGAAGGGCCGTACCAGCTGATGTTCCGCACCGCCCTGCGCAACGTCCTCGCGCACAAGGCCCGGCTCCTGATGACCGTGCTCGCCGTCATGCTCGGCGTGGCGTTCGTGTCCGGGACCCTGGTCTTCACCAACACCATCTCCGAGGCGTACCAGAAGAGTTCCTCCAAGGGCTTCGACCGGGTCGACGTCGCCGTGACGCCCGAGTACCAGGACTCCAGGGGTGACAAGGTCGGCCGGACCGCCGAGCTGACGAAGGCCCTTCTCGACAAGGCCGCCCACGTCCCCGGCGCCGCTTCCGCCACCGGTGTCGTCAGCGGCTTCACCGCCGTCGCCGACCAGGACGGCAAGCTGGTCGGCGGCGACTGGCAGTCCGCCGGCGGCAACTACTGGGGCGCCGAGGACGCACGGTACCCGCTGGTCGACGGCCACGCCCCGCACGGCAGGGGCGAGGTGCTGCTGGACTCCAGGACCGCCGAGCGCGGCGGTTACAAGGTCGGCGACACCGTGCGGCTGTCGGTGAACGGACCGGTCCTCACCCCGACCCTCGCCGGCATTTTCACCACCGACGACGGCAACGTCTCCGCGGGCGGCAGCCTCGCCCTGTTCGACACCCCGACCGCGCAGGCCCTGTTCGGCAAGAAGGGCACCTACGACGAGATCGACGTGCGGGCCGCGGCCGGCACCGGCCAGGCCGCGCTGAAGTCCGGTCTGGACAAGGCCCTGCCCGCCCACCTGGTGGAGACCACCACCGGCAAGAAGCTCGCCGACGACCAGGCCAGGCAGATCGCCGACTCGATGAGCGGTCTGAAGCAGGCCCTGCTGGTGTTCGCCGGCATCGCGCTGTTCGTCGGCACGTTCATCATCGCCAACACCTTCACCATGCTGGTCGCCCAGCGCACCCGGGAACTGGCCCTGATGCGGGCGGTCGGCGCCTCCCGCCGCCAGGTCACCCGCTCGGTGCTCATCGAGGCGTTCGCGGTCGGCGCGGTCGCCGGTGTGACGGGGCTCGCCGCCGGTATCGGCATCGGCGCGGGCCTGCGCTCCCTGCTCGGCTCCTTCGGGGCGAGCGTGCCCGACGGGCCGCTGGTCATCAGCCCCGGCACCGTGGTCGCCGCCCTCGCGGTCGGCATCCTGATCACCATGCTCGCCGCCTGGCTGCCCGGCCGCCGGGCCGCGAAGATCCCACCGGTGGCGGCGATGAGCAGCGTGCACGCCAAGGCCACCACCAAGTCGCTGGTGCTGCGCAACACGTTCGGCGCGCTGTTCTCGGCGGCCGGTGTCGCGGTGGTCCTCACGGCCACGACGATGGACGCCGACGCGGCGCAGGCACCGATGGGCCTGGGTGCCGTCCTGCTGATCATCGGCGTGTTCATCCTGACCCCGCTGCTGTCGCGGGGGGGGGGGGGGGGCGCCCCCCCGGGGGGGGGGGGGGTGGGGGTGTGGGGGGGGGGGGCCCGGCCCAACACG
>NZ_JAJSZC010000035.1:0-8503 GCF_036815105.1 Streptomyces sp. IBSBF 3136 | reverse complement strand
TGGTGTTTATATTGGGGGTTTAAAAGGTCCCCCGGGGGGGGGGGGGGCGGCGGGGCGCGCCCCCCGCCCCGGTGCTGCGCTTCTTCGGGGTGTCGGGCAAGCTGGCCCGGCAGAACTCGGTGCGCAACCCGCGCCGTACGGCGGCCACCGCCTCCGCGCTGATGATCGGCCTGACCCTGATCACCGGCATGACCGTGATGGCGGGCAGCCTGCAGACGGCGATCGACAAGATGGCCTCCTCGGCGATCCGCGCGGACTACGTCGTCTCGATGGCCAACCGGGGCCCGCTCTCCCCCGACGTGGCGGACAAGGTCGCCGCCGCCGACGGCGTGACCGCCAGCAGCCCGCTGCGCAACGGCGAGTCCCGCATCGACGGCAAAACCGAGTTCCTGACCGGCGTCGACGGCTCGTCCATCGGGAAGCTGACGGACCTGAAGGTGGACGACGGCGCCTTCGAGGTCGGCCGCTTCCGGGTCGTCGTCGACAAGGACCGGGCGAAGGAGTACGGCTGGACGCCCGGCTCGCACTTCACCGCGCACTTCGAGGACGGCAAGGCGCGGCGGCTGACCGTCGCCGGGATCTACGAGGGCAACGAGATGATCAACGGGATCATGCTCGACAACAAGGTCCTCACGCCGCACCTGAAGGACCCGGCCGACATGCAGGTCATGGTCAGGACGGCGGACGGCACCTCGGAGACGGCCAGGAACGGACTGGCCAAGGCCCTGGGCCTGAACCCGGCGATCAAGATCCAGGACAAGCAGGACATCTCCAACGACATCGCGAAGATGTTCACGACGATGCTGAACATGCTCTACGGCCTGCTCGGCATGGCGGTGATCGTCGCGGTCCTCGGCGTCATCAACACCCTGGCGATGTCGGTCTTCGAACGCTCCCAGGAGATCGGCATGCTGCGCGCCATCGGCCTGGACCGCAAGGCGGTCAAGCGGATGGTCCGGCTGGAGTCCCTGGTGATCTCCCTGTTCGGCGGTGTTCTCGGCATCGGCCTCGGCGTGTTCTTCGGCTGGGCGGCCGGACAGCTGCTGGGCACGAAGATGCCGACGTACGAACTGGTGCTGCCCTGGGCCCGGATGGCGCTCTTCCTGCTGCTGGCGGCGCTGGTCGGCGTGCTGGCCGCGCTGTGGCCGGCCCGGCGCGCGGCCCGGCTCGACATGCTGACGGCGATCAAGGCCGAGTAGCGGCACGACCGCGCAGTGGGCCCCGCTCCGTGACCGGAGCGGGGCCCTTTGCGTGCGGCGGGGCCGCGGTCAGGTGTTCCAGGTACGGGTGCGCAGCAGCAGTCCCGAGGTGCCCGATGCGGGGGTGCGGATCGCCAGGACCTGGTTGACGCCGATGCGGTTGCGCTCGAAGGCGAGCGCGGAGGCGGCCATGTAGAGGCGCCAGACGCGGGCGCGGCCGGGGCTGGTGAGGCGGACCGCGCGGCCCCAGTCGTCCTCCAGGTTGGTGACCCACCGGCGCAGGGTGCGGGCGTAGTGCTCGCGGATGGACTCCACGTCGCGGACCTCGAAGCCGGCCCGCTCCAGCTGGGTGACGGTGGTGCCGATCGGCGCGAGTTCGCCGTCCGGGAAGACGTAGGCGTCGATGAACCGGTCGACCTCGTACACCGACTCGTCGCGCTGCGGGCGGCGGGCGATCTGGTGGTTGAGCAGCCGGCCGCCGGGTCTCAGCAGGTCGTACAGGTTGCTCGCGTACTCCAGGTAGCGTTCGGCGCCGACGTGCTCGGCCATGCCGATGGAGGAGATGGCGTCGTAGGGGCCGTCCACGACGTCCCGGTAGTCCTGGACGCGGATCTCCACCCGGTCGGTCAGCCCTTCCTCGGCGACCCGCTTTCGGGCGTAGGCGGCCTGCTCCTGCGAGAGGGTGATCCCGACGACGCGCACGCCGTGCTCACGGGCCGCGTGGATGGCCATCGAGCCCCAGCCGCAGCCGACGTCCAGCAGCCGCTGTCCCTCCGTCAGGCCGAGCTTGCGGCAGACGAGTTCGAGCTTGTCGCGCTGGGCGGACTCCAGTGAGCCGCCGTCCTGCCAGTAGGCGCACGAGTAGACCATGGACGGTCCGAGGACGAGTTCGTAGAAGTCGTTGCCCACGTCGTAGTGGTGGCTGATGGCCCGGCTGTCGCTGCGCCGGGTGTGCAGATGGCGGCGTCTGCGGACCTCCTCGCGCGGTGGGGCGGGCGGGAGCGGCAATCCGACGAGCCGCAGCAGCTCACGTCCGGCGGCCCGTACTTCGGGGTCGCGCAGCGCCTGGGTCAGGGGGCGGGCGTCCTCGCCGCGCTCCCAGACGGACCCGGCCAGGGCCTCGAGGGCCGTGTACAGGTCTCCCTCGATGCCGAGGTCCCCGGCGACCCAGGCGCGGGCCATGCCCAGCTCGCCGGGTTTGAACAGCATTCGGCGCAGGGCGCGGCGGTTGCGGACCACGAGGGTCGGGGCGCCCGGCGGCCCGGACCGGGAGCCGTCCCAGGCGCGGATCCGCAAGGGGAGCGGTGCTCCCAGCATCTGTTCGGCAACACTCGTCAGCCGCGACGCGGCGTCGGCCATGGCGCACCTCCGCTGAAAGGAATCGGCCCGCTGGATCGTCTCCGTCCGATGGACCGAAACGACCCCGCACGCCGACGTCATTCCCCTCCACGCGCTCATGCCGACACGATGGCCGAATCGTCACACGGTCGCGTTACCCCGCGGTCCCCGGTCGGTCAAGTCCCGAACTCGCGTGCCACGGAAAACAGCAGCGTCCGGGTGCCGGGCGAAGGCGCCGCGCGGTCCGGCGACTCCTCGCCGCCCGTCTGATCCTCGCGGGCCGCCGGATCCTCACGGCCGGCTGATCCTCATCGCCGTCCGGCCGACGGCGAAGGAGTCCGTACAGACGCCGAAGGGGCCGCCCGCACCACGGATGGCGGGCGGCCCCTTCGGGTTGGCCGGGGGGACCTGAGGTCAGGAGGCCTTGGCCTTCTCCTCGGTCTTGCTGGCGGCGGCGACCGGCGCGGGCTTGGCGGCCTCGTAGAACTCCTCGCGGGGGTTCTCCATGGCGCCCAGGGACACGACCTCGCGCTTGAGGAACATGCCGAGGGTCCAGTCGGCGAAGACGCGGATCTTGCGGTTCCAGGTCGGCATCGCCATACCGTGGTAGCCACGGTGCATGTACCAGGCGAGGCGGCCCTTGAGCTTGATCTTCATCTTGCCCATGACGATCATCGCCACGCCCTTGTGCAGGCCGAGACCGGCGACCGCACCCTTGTTGGCGTGCTCGTACTCCTTCTGCGGGAAGCCCCGCAGGCCGGAGATCACGTTGTCGCCGAGGGCGCGGGCCTGGCGCAGCGCGTGCTGGGCGTTCGGCGGGCACCAGGCGTTCTCGTTGCCCGCCTTGCGGCCGACGAGGTCCGGGACCTGGGCGTTGTCGCCGGCGGCCCAGATGTAGTCCGTGCCCTTGACCTGGAGCGTGGGCTCGCAGTCGACGTGGCCGCGGGGGCCGAGGGGCAGGCCGAAGCGGGCGAGGGCCGGGTTCGGCTTGACGCCGGCGGTCCAGACGATCGTGTTGGAGTCGACCTCGAGGCCGTTCTTCAGCACGACGTGGCCGTCGACGCAGGAGTCCATGGACGTGGAGAGGTAGATCTCCACACCGCGGCTCTCCAGGTGCTCCTTGCCGTACTGGCCGAGCTTGGGGCCGACCTCGGGGAGGATCTTGTCCGCGGCGTCGACGAGGACGAACCGCATGTCCTCACGGGAGACGTTCTTGTAGTACTTGGCCGCGTCCCGGGCCATGTCCTCGACCTCGCCGATGGTCTCCGCGCCCGCGAAGCCACCGCCGATGAAGACGAAGGTGAGCGCCTTGCGGCGGATCTCCTCGTCGGTCGTGGAGTCGGCCTTGTCGAGCTGCTCGAGGACGTGGTTGCGCAGGCCGATGGACTCCTCGATGCCCTTCATGCCGATGCCCTGCTCGGCGAGGCCGGGGATCGGGAAGGTGCGGGAGACCGCGCCCATCGCGATGACCAGGTAGTCGAAGGGCAGCTCGTACGCCTCGCCCACGAGGGGGGCGATCGTGGCTACCTTGCGGTCCTGGTCGATGGTGGTGACCCGGCCGGTGAGGACCTCCGCCTTCGGCAGCACGCGTCGCAGCGGGACGACGACGTGCCGAGGGGAGATGCTGCCGGCGGCGGCTTCGGGGAGGAAGGGCTGGTAGGTCATGTACGACCGGGGGTCGACGACCGTGACGGTCGCCTCGCCGTAGCGCATCTTCTTGAGAATGCGCCGAGCTGCGTACAGGCCTACGTACCCACCGCCTACTACGAGGATCCTGGGACGCTCCGTGGTGCTCATGCCATCGAGTATCCACCCGCCTCGGCAGGGGTGCTCGTGCGCCCCTTCACAAGGTTGGACAGGGCCTGTGCTAAACTCCGCGGCCCGCGTGACGCAGGTCATGACCGCGAGCGGGAACCGGTGGGCGGTCTGACCCGTTGTCAAGGCCGCGTGAGCTGCCTCTCTCTGTCTCCGGAGGGGCGGTGAGCCTCCCGTGACACCCCCGGAACACTCCCTTCCCCGGCCTCGTCGCGGCCACCGTCTGAACATGTTCAAACGGCTCGACGGGACCCGGAAGGGCCTATCGGCCCCGTTTCCCGGTTCCGCGAGGCGGAAATCCTTGTGAAGAACTTCACGAACTTTCCCGGCGGTCCCCAACCGAGGGGCCCCAGGAGGGCCCCTCCGGCCCGCTCAGACGTTATCCGACCTGCTCAGCCGATGGCTACTAGTCAGTAACAAAAGAGAGTTACGCCACCGACCACGCGATGCCGTCGAGGATGTCGTGCTCGCTGACGACGACCTCCCTGGCACCGATCCGCTCCATGATCGCGAGCAGCACGAGGGCGCCCGCGCCGATGACGTCGACCCGGCCCGGGTGCATCGACGGGATCGCCGCACGCTCGGCGTGCGTGGAGCGCAGCAGCCCCTCGGTGATCTCGCGGACGCGGTCGTGGGAGATGCGGGAGTGGTGGATGCGCGCGGAGTCGTACTCCGGCAGGTCCTGGGCGATGGCGGACACCGTGGTGACCGAGCCCGCCAGGCCCACCAGGGTGTGCGCCTCGCGCAGCGGGACCGTCCGCTCGGCCAGGTCAAGGGCGGCCTCGATGTCCGCCCTCATGGCGGCGATCTGCGCCTCGGTGGGCGGGTCGCTCACCCGGCCCTCGTGCACCAGGTGACGTTCCGTCATCCGCACGCAGCCCACGTCCACGGAGCGCGCGGCCCGCACGTGGTCGTCGCCCACGACGAACTCGGTGGAGCCGCCGCCGATGTCCACGACGAGGAAGGGCCTGGTGAGGTCGTCACGCCCCGTCAGCTCCCTGGTGGCGCCGGTGAAGGAGAACTCGGCCTCCTGGTCACCGGTGATGACCTCGGGCTCGACGCCGAGGATGTCCACGACACCGCGGACGAAGTCGTCCCGGTTCTCGGCGTCCCGGGAGGCGGAGGTGGCGACGAAGCGGAGCTTCTCGGCGCCGTGCTCCTTGATGATCTCCGCGTACTCGCGGCAGGCGGCGAAGGTGCGCTCCAGCGCCTCGGGGGCGAGCCGGCCGGTGCGGTCGACGCCCTGGCCGAGCCGCACGATCGTCATGCGCCGGTCCAGGTCGACGAGTTCACCCGTCGCGGGGTCGGCGTCGGCGACCAGGAGCCGGATGGAGTTCGTACCGCAGTCGACGGCGGCGACCCGGGTCACTTGGCGTCCCCCTCGACGGGCTCGACAGCCTCGGTGGCCTCCGTGGCCCCGGCCGGCGTCACGCACGGCCCCTTGGCCCACCACTCGGGCAGCATCGCGATGGCCTCGTCGCCCAGCGGGTTCACGCCCGGCCCCGCGGCCAGCGAGTGGGCGACGAGCACGTGGAGGCACTTCACGCGGTCCGGCATGCCGCCGGCGCTCGGGAAGCCCTCAAGGACCTCGATCTCGTCGCGGCGCCTGATGTAGTCCTCGTGCGCGGCACGGTAGGCGGCGGCCAGCTCCGGGTCGGTGGCCAGCCGCTCGGTCATCTCCTTCATCACGCCGTTCGCCTCCAGCGTGCCGATCGCCGAGGCGGCGCGCGGGCACGTCAGGTAGAACGTCGTCGGGAAGGGCGTGCCGTCGGGCAGACGCGGCGCCGTCTCCACGACGTCCGGCTGACCGCAGGGGCAGCGGTGCGCGATGGCCCTGAGACCACGCGGCGGGCGGCCGAGCTGCTGCTTGAAGGCCTCGACGTCCGCGTCGGTGGGCTCGGTGTGCGGAGTGGGCGGCGGAGGCGTTTCCATGACTGCTTTCAGGGTGGCTTTCTGTCGGTCACCGGCCGGGGGCCGGCTCACTGGTCGGAGGCGTCGGACTTGTCGACCCCGTCCCAGACGTTCGCGTACCAGGGCCGGTGGGCGGCCCCGAGGTCGGCGCGGGACTGCTTGGCCGCGCCCGGGTCGATCACGACGTACCCGGTCTCCCCGGGCATCACGTAGTGCAGCCGGCGCCGGATCTGCTGCTCGGCGTAGGCGTCGTCCTGCCAGCGCGCCTTCAGGTCGCGCAGTTGCTCGACCCGTCTGCGGGCCTGTTCCTGCCGGCGCTGCTGGTCGGCGATCTCCGCGCGCTGGGAGACGTACTGCCGCATCGGATAGGCGAGCGCGACGATCAGCGAGCACAGCACCAGCGCGAGCAGGGCCGCGCGGCCCGTGAGCCGGGAGCGGCGCGCCTGCCGCTTGGTCTGGGAGCGGTAGACCCGGGCCGCCGTCTGCTCGCCGAGCAGCCGCAGCCTGGTCGCGGTGGAGAAACGGTCCCGGTCCTTCACGGCCATGTGGCTTGCCGCCTCCCCTTCCACGTGCGTACGTCCCCGGACACGGTACGGGACCGGGTACGAGGACGTACGTACGACTGGCTAAGACTTAGCCCGGTGGGAGGTCAGCCCTTGGAGACCTCGACGTGACCGCGGAAGCGCGGGAACGCGCTGCGGCCGGCGTACACGGCGGCGTCGTCGAGGATCTCCTCGATGCGCAGCAGCTGGTTGTACTTGGCGACACGCTCGGAACGGGCCGGGGCACCGGTCTTGATCTGGCCGCAGTTGGTGGCGACGGCCAGGTCGGCGATGGTGACGTCCTCGGTCTCGCCGGAGCGGTGCGACATCATGCACTTGAAGCCGTTGCGCTGGGCCAGCTCGACGGCGTCCAGGGTCTCGGTGAGCGAGCCGATCTGGTTCACCTTCACGAGCAGGGCGTTGGCGGTGCCCTCCTCGATGCCGCGGGCGAGGCGCTCGGGGTTGGTGACGAACAGGTCGTCGCCGACGAGCTGGACCTTGTCGCCGAGCTTGTCGGTGATGACCTTCCAGCCGGCCCAGTCGTCCTCGAACAGCGGGTCCTCGATGGAGACGAGCGGGTAGGCCGCCACGAGCTCCTCGTAGTACTCCGTCATCTCGGCGGCGGAGCGCTCCTTGCCCTCGAAGAGGTACTTGCCGTCCTTGTAGAACTCGGAGGCGGCGACGTCGAGGGCGAGGGCGATCTGCTCGCCGGGCGCGTAACCGGCTTCCTTGACGGCCTCGAGGATGAGGTCGAGGGCCTCACGGTTGGAGCCGAGGTTCGGGGCGAAGCCGCCCTCGTCGCCGAGACCGGTGGCCAGGCCCTTGCTCTTCAGGACCTTCTTCAGCGTGTGGTAGACCTCGGTGCCCCAGCGCAGGGCCTCGGAGAAGGACTCCGCGCCGATCGGGGCGATCATGAACTCCTGGATGTCCACGTTGGAGTCGGCGTGCGAGCCGCCGTTCAGGATGTTCATCATCGGCACCGGCAGCAGGTGCGCGTTGGGGCCGCCCAGGTAGCGGAACAGCGGCAGGTCGCTGGCCTCGGAGGCGGCGTGGGCGACGGCGAGGGAGACGCCGAGGATGGCGTTGGCGCCCAGCGAGCCCTTGTTGTCGGTGGCGTCCAGGTCGAACATGGCCTGGTCGATCAGGCGCTGCTCGGTGGCGTCGTAGCCGACCAGCTCGGGGCCGATCTGCTCGATGACGGCGAGGACGGCCTTCTCGACGCCCTTGCCCTGGTAGCGGTTCGGGTCACCGTCGCGCAGCTCGATGGCCTCGAAGGCACCGGTGGAGGCGCCGGACGGGACGGCGGCACGACCCGTGCTGCCGTCGTCGAGGCCGACCTCGACCTCGACCGTGGGGTTGCCTCGGGAGTCCAGGATTTCCCGGGCTACGACGACGTCGATGGACGGCACGAGCATCTCCTTCGTGGATGTGACGCTGGTTCTGCGGGGCTGGTGTGCCGCGCGCCTAGAGCCTAACCGTCCGTGGGGCGTCGGCCACCGACCGACCGTCCCGTGGACAGGCGAGGACTGGGAGGGACAGGGGGAACCGTACCCATTGTTCCTGTCCGGAACAAAGGGGCTTGTCGATGAGGCCACGCCGAACTCCCGGAAAACGAAGAACCCCGCCCCGGCGCGGTCGGGGGGCGGCGCCCCGGGGGGGGGGGGCCGGGGGGGGGTGTGTTTTTAAAAAAACACATCC
>NZ_JAJSZC010000034.1:0-47475 GCF_036815105.1 Streptomyces sp. IBSBF 3136 | reverse complement strand
GAGTGGCGGGGGCGGGGCATCTCGTACTCCCTGTGGTGGTGACTCACCGGGTTCAACGCTTGTTCGATCGGCCGGTCACCGGCCGGGGCTGAAGCGAATCCCGTGCAAACCGCCTGTACGGGGCAGCAACCATTGCGTTACGGGCGTCGCTCGTGCATGCTCCGGGGAACCCCTGTGGACATCGGGAGGCCCGCTCACGGAGCGTGTGCGGGAACTGGGCAGAGGAGGCGTGTCGCCGTACCCTTGGGGGTATGGGGTTGGGAAGACGAATCCCGGACACAGCTCCGCCGCACGATGTCACCCCACCCACAAAGGATCACAACGCCGAGACAGCCATGGCCGGTCACGAATTCTTCGAACCCGCGGACCGCAAGCGGCCGGTCGCCGATCCCACGGCGGCCGATCCCCTCGCCGCGGAAGCGTCACGCCCCTCCTGCGATCCCGCCTTCCAGCACGGAGTGGTCGTCGGCTTCGACGGCTCGACGTCCAGTGAGCGCGCCCTCGCCTACGCGATCGGCATGGCGCACCGATCCCACTCCGGCCTGATCATCGTCCACGTGGCCAACCGGTTGCCCACCACGGTGTGGGCGGGCTGCGAGCCGCCCGTCTTCGTCGACGTACCGGACCACCGGACCGAGGTGCTGGGGCTCGAACTCGCCTGCGCCGAATACCTGGCCGAAGTGCCCTGGATCCTGGTCGAGCGCGGCGGTGACATCTGCCACGAACTCGAAGAGGTGGGACGGGAGTACGAGGCCGACGCGATCGTGGTCGGCTCGACGCACGGCATCGTGGGCCGCATCTTCGGCTCGGTGGCCGGACGGCTCGCCAAGCGGGCCCAGCGGCCCGTCATCGTCATCCCCTGAGTTTCCGACTCTTCGTCACATCCCTTGGTACAGCGGGAAACTACTCGCGCGTAGAGGTGTTTGTGCCCTTGTGAAGGGCATATACCGATCACCGCGCAACTGCACCTGCACGAAGGGAGCCCGCCGTGGACAATGACGTCTCCGCGGGAAGCGGAACCACCACCGTGGCCGGCCGACTCGCCCTGGGAGTAACCCTCCTGGCGTTCGGACTCGGCACGACCGGTGTGATCGACGGCGTAGGGGCGGCCGATGCCGTCGCACTGGCCCATTACGTGGGCGGCGTCGCCCTCTTCCTCGTCGGTCTGCTGGCCTTCCGCGACCGCGACACCGTTTCCGGCACGGGCTTCGTGGCCCTCGGTGCCCTGTGGTTCACCTGGGCCGTCTCGTTCGGTGACCACACCTCGGCCAACGGAGCGGGACTCTTCCTGATGCTCTTCGCCCTCGTGGCGCTCACCCTGACCCTCGCCGGCGGCGACGGCCTCGGGCAGGTCGTGCACGGGCTGCTGTTCCTGGCGATGCTGCTGCTCGCCGTCGCGGTCTTCGCCGACAGCTCCTCGCTCGCCAAGGCCGGCGGCTGGGTCGCCGCCGTCTCCGGGGCGGCCGCCTGGTACGCGGCGACCGCCGCCCTCGCGCACTGGCCGACAGTGCTCCCCCGGCGTGCTGCCGGCCGGGGGGTGACGGCCACCGGCTGAATCGAGCAGCACCGAAGGGACCCCCACGTGATCGGTGGCGCACGTGGGGGTCCCTTCCGTGTTCCGCGCGGACCGCTACTCCACGGTCACGGACTTCGCGAGGTTGCGGGGCTTGTCGATGTCCCGGCCCAGCACCTTGGCCGTGTGGTACGCCAGGAGCTGGAGCGGGAGGCCGAGAAGGATCGGGTCCAGCTCGTCCTCGTTCTTCGGGACCACGATCGTCCGGTCGGCCTTCTCCTGGTTCCGGTGGGCGACCGCCAGGATCTTGCCGCTGCGGGCCTTGATCTCCTCCAGGGCCGCGCGGTTCTTCTCCAGCAGGTCGTCGTCCGGGACGATCGCGACCGTGGGCAGGGCCGGCTCGATGAGGGCCAGCGGACCGTGCTTCAGCTCGGAGGCGGGGTAGGCCTCGGCGTGGATGTAGGAGACCTCCTTGAGCTTCAGGGAGGCCTCGCGGGCCACCGGGTAGCCCCGGACGCGGCCGATGAAGAGCATCGAGCGGGCGTCGGCGTACTCCTCGGCGAGCTGCCTGACCTCGTCCTCCTGCTTGAGGATCTCGGTGATCTGCTCGGGCAGCTTCCGCAGGCCCTCGATGATCCGCTTGCCGTCGCGTACCGAGAGGTCGCGGGTGCGGCCGAGGTGCAGGGCGAGCAGCGCGAAGGCGACCGTGGTGTTGGTGAAGCACTTGGTGGACACCACGCAGACCTCGGGGCCGGCGTGCACGTAGATGCCGCCGTCCGCCTCGCGGGCGATCGCGGAACCGACCACGTTGACGACGCCCAGCACCCGGGCGCCCTTGCGCTTCAGCTCCTGCACGGCGGCGAGCACGTCGTAGGTCTCGCCGGACTGGGAGACCGCGACGTAGAGCGTGTCGGGGTCCACGACCGCGTTGCGGTAGCGGAACTCGGAGGCCGGCTCGGCGTCGGCGGGGATGCGGGCCAACTCCTCGATCATCTGGGCGCCGATCATGCCCGCGTGGTACGAGGTGCCGCAGCCGAGGATCTTCACCCGGCGGATCCGGCGCGCCTCCCGGGCGTCCAGGTTGAGGCCGCCGAGGTGCACGGTGGAGAAGCGGTCGTCGATGCGGCCGCGCAGCACGCGGTCCACGGCCTCCGCCTGCTCGTGGATCTCCTTGTGCATGTAGGTGTCGTGGCCGCCCATGTCGTACGAGGCGGCCTCCCACTCCACGGTGGTCGGCTCGGCGCTGGTCCGGGTGCCCTCGGTGGTGTAGGTGCGGAAGTCGTCGGCCTTCAGGGTGGCCATCTCGCCGTCGTCCAGCGTCACTATCTGCCGGGTGTGGGCGACCAGGGCGGCGATGTCCGAGGCGACGAACATCTCCTTCTCGCCGATGCCGAGGACCACCGGGGAGCCGTTGCGGGCCACCACGATGCGGTCGCCGAAGTCGGCGTGCATCACGGCGATACCGTACGTGCCCTCGACCAGGCGCAGGGTCTCGCGGACCTTGTCCTCCAGCTTCTCGGCCGTGGAACGGGCGATCAGGTGGGTCAGCACCTCGGTGTCGGTCTCGGAGAGGAACTCGACCCCGTCCGCCTCCAGCTTGCGGCGCAGGTCGGCGGCGTTGTCGATGATGCCGTTGTGCACGACGGCGACCTTCTGGTCGGCCGACATGTGCGGGTGGGCGTTCACGTCGGAGGGGGCGCCGTGGGTGGCCCAGCGGGTGTGGGCGATGCCCGTGGTGCCCTTGAAGCGGGCCGGGACCTTCGCCTCCAGGTCGCGCACCCGGCCCTTGGCCTTGACCATCTTCAGGCCGGCCGTCTTCGGGGAGGTGACGACTATGCCCGCGGAGTCGTAGCCGCGGTACTCCAGCCGCTGGAGGCCCTCCAGGAGCAGGGGCGCCACATCACGCTTCCCGATGTATCCGACAATTCCGCACATGTATAGGTATCTCTCAGCCTGGCGTCTCAGCCGTAGACCATGCGGCGCAGCTGCCTGAGCGTCAGCTCCGGCGGCGCCACCGCCCGGTATCTCAGGTCCGCCTCGATCCGTCCGAAGATCGCCGTGTTCGTCAGGCCCTGGGCCTGCAGTTCACGGTGGCGGCGACGGACGAAGTCCTGCGTCGTCTCGTCGAAGTAGGCGAGCACGTCCTGGACCACCCGCAGCGCCTCACCCCTGCTCAGGGGCGTGGATCGCGTCAGGTGATCGACAAGTTCCTCGTGCACCCGGTAGATCCTGGGGTACCGGGGCGAGTTTCGCAAGAATCCTGCCCGATTCCGGGCAGGCGGCTATTGGATCTCTTATGGGGCTCTGTTCGCAAGCTGTCCATCCTGCGTCTTGCGTCTCGTCGCACTGGGGGACGAGTTTCAGACGCCATGGACATTCCTCGTATGGGAGTACCCGAGAAGCTGGCCGAGCGCATGAGCATGGCCGAGCAGCATGAGTACCTGCGCGCCAGATTCTCGCGGCGCACCATGATCAGGGGCGGCGCCGTCACGCTGGGCGCCGTCGCGGGCGGCGCCTTCGTGCCGGGCGCCACCGCCCAGGCCGCCGTGCCGACCCAGGCCACCGCCCCCGCCGCCGAGAGGGTCGACGGCGCCCTCGTCGCCCCCTTCGGCCGCCACCTCTCCTACGGCACCGACCCGCGCACCGAGATGACCGTCTCCTGGCAGGTCCCGGTCGCCGTGAAGAAGCCCTTCATCCGCATCGGCGCCCACCCCTGGGACCTCTCCCGCAAGATCGAGGCCGAGGTCCGCAGCCTGTACACGCCGGCCGGCGTCGGCGCGAGCGGCGACCACACCCAGTACTACCTGCACGCCCGGCTCACCCACCTGCGCCCGGGCAGGACGTACTACTACGGCGTCGGTCACGAGGGCTTCGACCCGGCCGAGCGGCACCTGCTCGGCACCCTGGGCACCTTCACCACCGCCCCCGCCCACAAGGCGCCCTTCACCTTCACCGCCTTCGGCGACCAGGGCGTCAGCTACCACGCCCTGGCCAACGACAGCCTGATCCTCGGCCAGAACCCGGCCTTCCACCTGCACGCCGGCGACATCGCCTACGGCGACCCGGCCGGCCAGGGCAAGACCACCGACACCGGGTTCGACTCGCGCACCTGGGACCAGTTCCTCTACCAGACCGAGTCGGTCGCCAAGCAGATCCCGTGGATGGTCAGCTTCGGCAACCACGACATGGAGGCCTGGTACTCGCCCAACGGCTACGGCGGCGAGGAGGCCCGCTGGACCCTCCCGGACAACGGTCCTGACCCGAAGAACCTGCCGGGCGTGTACTCCTTCGTCCACGGCAACACGGCGATCATCTCGCTGGACCCGAACGACGTCTCCTTCGAGATCCCGGCGAACCTGGGCATCTCCGGTGGAACCCAGACCAAGTGGTTCGAGGCGCAGCTGAAGAAGTTCCGCGCCTCGAAGGACATCGACTTCGTCATCGTGTTCTTCCACCACTGCGCGTACTGCACCTCCACCGCGCACGCCTCGGAGGGGGGCGTGCGCCAGGAGTGGGTGCCGCTGTTCGAGAAGTACACGGTGGACCTGGTCATCAACGGCCACAACCACCAGTACGAGCGCACGGACGTCATCAAGGGCGACACCGTCACCAAGAAGCTCCCGATCGGCGGCACCGCCTACCCCGAGACCGAGGGCGTGGTCTACGTCACCGCCGGCGCCGCGGGCCGCAGCCTGTACGCGTTCAGCGCCCCGGACTCCTACGAGGGCAACGAGCACGAGGTCGACTCCGTGGCCTCGTTCGTGAACCTCAAGGACGGCAAGCAGAACGAGACGGTCGCCTGGTCCCGGGTGCGCTACCTCAACTACTCCTTCCTGCGCGTGGACGTCGAGCCCGCGCCGAAGGGCCACCTCGCCAGGCTGAAGGTGTCGGGCATCGCCGAGACCGGCGACCGCATCGACCACTTCACCGTGGCCCGCAGGGCCAAGTAGCACCCGGCCGAACGCGCCGAACGCGCCGGGCGCGGGCGGTCCTCACATCCGTTTGAGGACCGCCCGCTTGGCCAGCCCGAACTCCTCGTCGGTCAGCACCCCCGAACGGCGCAGTTCACCCAGCTCGCGCAGGCGCCGCAGCAGCGCGTCGTGATCGTCCTCGGCCGGCGGCACCGCGCCGGGCCGCGCCGCCTCGACGGACGGCGGCGGCCCGGGGCGCGCGTCCGGCACGGCGGCCGGCCCCGACGGGTGCGGCAGCCGCGCCTGCACGGCGGCCGCGACCAGGGCCATCAGCGGGTCCTTCTTGAAGCCCCACAGCTCGACGGCGTTGGGGTCGTACTTCGGCGGGGCGGTGGCCGGCGCGCCGCGCACGGTGAAGCGCAGATGGCCGTTCTCCAGCCCGGCCGCCGGCTGCCACTCCACGGCGGTGATGTCCTCCAGCGGGATCGTCCGGGTCCCGGTGGCGGCCTTGGCGTCCTCCGTCTTCCAGTTCCACTCCAGGCGCACCCGCTCCCCGTCGAACCCCGCCGTGCCGTCCCCGGCCGTGGCGGACAGCGGCACCGAGGGGCCCGGCAGCAGGAACCCGCCGACCGGGTCCGGTGAAACCCCGTCCAGCAGCAGGGCGTTGCGGACCTCGTCCGCGAAGTACTCGGCGACGCCGTACCGGTCGGGCTCCACCGGCAGCTGATAGGGGTCGTGGGGCTCGGCGAGCCGGCCGCCGGTGGCGTGCAGCAGCGGATCGGCGCCGTCCCGCAGCCGCAGCCTCAGCCGCCCCGACCGCTTGCCCTGCTCGAACGAGACACCCGCCAACGCGCCCAGCGGGACCACTAGTTCGCCCAGCGTCCGGCGCAGCAGGCCGGTGTTCCTGTCCCGGCCGGGGGTCAGTCTGAGGGCGTCCCCGTCGAACGCCCACGTGCCGTCCTTCTGGATGATTTCCGCCATGCAGGGATTGTTTCACCGGATCTGCGGGAGAGTGGTCTTTACCATTCCTGAAGGGAGCGCATGTGAGACGGAACCACAGCACGACTCCCCGACTGACCCGCGTGCTCGGATCACTGCTGCTGCTGGCGGCGGCAGGCGTCTTCACCGTCGGCGCGGCACCCGCACCGCGGGGCACGGCGGCGACCCCGATGGACCGTGTGGTCCCGGCGCCCGCCTCGGTCAGACCGGCCGGTTCCCCCTACCGCATCACCCCCCGCACCCTCATCCGCGTGGACGGCTCGGACGAGGTCCGCCGGACCGGCGAGTACCTCGCCGGCATCCTGCGGCCGTCCACCGGTTATCCGCTGCCGGTCACCGAAGAGAGCGGCGGCGGCATCCGGCTGCACCTGGCCGACGGCCCGTTCGGCGCCGAGGGCTACCGCCTCACCAGCGGTCCCTGGGGCGTCTCCATCACCGCGAGCACGTCCGCCGGCCTCTTCCACGGTGTCCAGACCCTGCGTCAGCTGCTCCCGCCGTCGGTGGAGCGCAGAAGCGTCCAGACCGGGCCCTGGCGGATCGCCGGCGGCACCATCGAGGACCGCCCGCGGTTCGCGTACCGCGGCGCCATGCTGGACGTCTCCCGCCACTTCTTCACCGTCGCCCAGGTCGAGCGCTACATCGACCAGCTCGCCCTCTACAAGATCAACACCCTGCACCTGCACCTGAGCGACGACCAGGGCTGGCGCATCGCCGTCGACTCCTGGCCGCGGCTGGCCGCCTACGGCGGTTCGACCCAGGTCGGCGGCGGCCGGGGCGGCTCCTACACCAAGGCCGACTACCGGAAGATCGTCGGCTATGCCGCCTCCCGCCATCTGGAGGTGGTCCCGGAGATCGACATGCCCGGCCACACGAACGCGGCCCTCGCCTCCTACGCCCAGCTCAACTGCGACGGCACCGCGCCCCCGCTGTACACCGGCACCCAGGTGGGCTTCAGCTCGCTGTGCGTGTCCAAGGCGGTGACGTACGACTTCGTGGACGACGTGATCCGCGAGCTGGCCGCCCTCACCCCAGGCCGCTACCTGCACATCGGCGGTGACGAGGCGCACTCCACCAGCCACGCCGACTACGTGGCGTTCATGGACCGCGTGCAGCCGATCGTCGCCAAGTACGGCAAGACGGTCATCGGCTGGCACCAGCTGACCGGCGCCCACCCGGCCCAGGGCGCCGTCGCCCAGTACTGGGGCCTGGACGGCACCGGCGCGGCGGAGAAGGCGCAGGTGGCCAAGGCGGCCCAGAACGGCACCGGGATCGTCCTGTCCCCGGCCGACCGGGTGTACCTCGACATGAAGTACACCGCGGCCACCCGGCTGGGCACGAAGTGGGCCGGACTGGTCGAGGTGAAGCGCTCCTACGACTGGGACCCCGGCAGCTACCTGCCCGGAGTACCGGCCTCGGCCGTCCGGGGCGTCGAGGCACCGCTGTGGTCGGAGACCCTCACCAAGTCGGCCGACATCGAGTACATGGCGTTCCCGCGCCTGGCGGGTGCGGCCGAACTGGGCTGGTCCCCGGCGGCCACCCACGACTGGGACACCTACCGGACGCGCCTCGCGGCCCAGGGCCCGCGCTGGACCGCGCTCGGCATCACGTACTACAGGTCGCCCCAGGTCCCCTGGCCGGCGAGCTGACCCGAGGACCGGTGGGCACCCCGCGGGACCGTACCGCGCGGTGCCCACCGCCGCGTCAGAACCCGGCGACGGGGTTCTCCAGCTCCCCGACCAGCTGGAGCGCGCCGGACGGGTCCGCGAGATCCACCATCTGCCGGTTGTCGCGCAGCTGGAGCCGGTTCAGGCAGGACAGCGCGAACCGCGGGGCGAAGATGTCGTAACGCCGGAACCGGTCGGCGAGTTCGGGCACCGACTCCTGGTACTCCCGGATGACCTCCGCGACCGTCCGCCAGAAGTCGTCCTCGCTGAGGATCCCCTCACGGGCGAGGTTCGCCGCGAGGAAGCGGAAGAAGCAGTCGAAGACGTCCGTGAAGATCGACAGCAGCTTCTGGTCCTCCGGGACCTCGGCCCTGATCCGCCGGACCTCCGGCGGCAGCACCGCGTCCGGGTCCATGACGACGATCTCCTCGGCGATGTCCTTGTAGATCGCCCGCCGCACCTCCCCGTCCGCCAGCACCAGGATGACGTTCTCGCCGTGCGGCATATAGGCCAGGTCGTAGGCGTAGAAGCTGTGCAGCAGCGGGGTGAAGTACGCCCGCAGGTAGCGCCGCAGCCACTCGGCGGCCGCGAGGCGCGACCGCTCGATCAGCGCGCCCGCGAAGGAGGCGCCCTCGTGGTCCACGTGCAGCAGCGACGCCATGGTCGCCAGGGACTCGCCCTCGCGCAACGACGGCACCGGGCTCTCCCGCCACAGCGCGGCCAGCATCTTGCGATAGGGCGAGTGGCGGTCGGTGGCCTTCTCGTACTCCAGGTGCCGGTAGCCGACCGCGGCCCGCTCCCGGATGACCGACAGACCGGTCGCCTTGAGCACCGGGTCGTTCTCGACGAGCCGGGCGAGCCAGTCGTTGATCGCCGGGGTGGCCTCCATGTAGGCGGCGGAGAGTCCCCGCATGAAGCCCATGTTGAGGACGGACAGCGCCGTCTTCACGTAGTGCCGGTGCGGGGCGGAGGTGTTGAAGAAGGTCCGTATCGACTGCTGCGCCAGGTACTCGTCGTCGCCCTCGCCCAGGCAGACCAGGTGCCGGCGGGCCACCTCGGCGGCGAAGGTCACGCTGAGCTTGTTCCACCACTGCCAGGGGTGGACGGGCATGAACAGGTAGTCGGCGGGGTCCAGGCCCTGCCCGGTGAGGGTGGCGCGGAACCGGCCCAGGGCCGCCTCGCCCAGTTCCTCGCGCAGGAAGGACTCGTACTCGATGCCGACGCCCGCGGTGAACGCGGCCCGCGAGCGGTGCGCGGCCAGCCACACCAGCCGTACCGGGCTCGCGGTCTCGGGCGCGTAGGACAGGTACTCGTGGATGCCGAAGCCGAGCCGTCCGTTGTTGGCGACGAAGCAGGGGTGGCCCTCGGTCATCCCGGTCTCGATCGCCTGGAAGCCACCGGCCGCCAGCTCGGCGGAGGTCACCCGCGGTTTCGTGAGCTTGTAGCAGGTGCCGGAGAGGGTGGAGGAGATCTCCTCCAGGTAGACCGGCAGGATCTCGTCGCTCAGGCCCAGTGCCTGGCGCAGTTCGACGCAGAAGTCGAGTGCGTCGAGGGGGAGTTCCGCGCCCTCGCGCCGCCGGGTGAGGGACCCGGCGTCGATCTCCCAGTGGTCGAGGCCGCGCCGGACGGCCGCGAACCGGTAGGCGGTGAGTCCGTCGTCGCTGCGGACGACGTACCGGTCGCCGTCCCGCTCGGGGGTGACGAGGCGTTCGTGGGCGAACTCGGCCAGCGCCTTGCGGACGAGCAGCCGGTTGGCGGTGTCCCAGCGCTCGGGGGACAGGTGGGCCACGGAGTCGGTGAGGCTCATGCGGCCACCGCCCGCTCGAACCGCTCCCGCGTGCAGAAGCTCAGCAGGGCCCGCTTCTCCGGCTTGTCCATCTCCCGCTCGGGCACGAACCCGACGGCCTCGTTCAGCGCGTGCACGGCCTTGTTGCGCACGTCCGGCTCCACCACGACCCGGCGCGTCGCCGGGTCGTCGAAGAGGTGCGCCATCACGGCCGTGATCACGGCCCGGGTGAAACCGTGGACGGGCGTGTCGGTGGGCGCGACCAGGAAGTGCATCCCGACGTCCCCCGGCTCCGGCTCGTACAACCCGGCCAGTTCCCGCCGGGCGGGGTCGTAGCGCTCCATCAGGAAGGCCGGCTCGCCGTCGCACAGGCCGAGCAGGGCGTGGTGGTGCGGATCGGCGGCGATCTCCAGGTAGGCGCGCTCGACGTCCTCCAGCCGCGCGTCCTGCATCATCCAGAACGCGGCCTTGGGGTGCGTGACCCAGCCGTGCAGCAGCTCGGCGTCCTTCAGGGGGTCGAGCGGGCGGAAGTCGAAGCTGCCCGCCAGCGGGGTGGTACTCATCGATAACTCCTCGGATACGTGACCTTGTGCGGTAGAGCGGAAGGGCACACGCGTTCATCAGTTCGGGTGTCAGATACGGGAAAACCGCGACGGCATTGCATCCGGCCACTAGGTTGCGAGGCGTGGGGGATCACTGTGTGAAGCGAGCCTTCCAACGCCGCACAGAACCTTCTGGCCGCCGGGCAGGCGGTGTCGGCCTGTGGAGCCGGTGTAAGACCTCAACGGAATCCCTCCGGGCGGGCTGTCGGCGATGAAGCAGGAAAGTCCACGGCGCGAGCCGTGGAAGTCCCCGCCTCCGTGATGCGGGAGAGATGTCAAACTGCGAACTCCTGGAAGGCGATGGTCTTCTCGACCGGGTAGTACTCCGTGCCGAGCAGCTCACGGATGATGTACGAGTTCCGGTAGGCGCCCATGCCGAGGTCGGGGCTGGTGATGCTGTGGGTGTGCACGCCGGCGTTCTGGAGGAAGACACCGCGGCCCGTCACGTCGATGGCGTAGTTGCGGGCGACGTCGAAGCGACCGTGGCCGTCGAAGCGGAGCCGGTCGCGGATCGGCGCCAGGAACGCGGGCGGCTCGTACCGGTAGCCGGTGGCCAGCACCAGGCCCTCGGTGCGGATCTCGAAGTCCTTGTCCTGCTCGTCCTGATGGAAGCCGAGGGTGTAGGCGCCGTCCTCGTACGCGGCCGTCGTCAGCGTGGAGTTGGTGAGCAGTCGGGTGGGGACCGGGCGGTCGCCGCTCTCGACGTCCTTCTGATAGAGCAGGTCGAAGATCGAGTCGATCAGTTCCGAGTTGATGCCCTTGAACAGGCCCTTCTGCTGTCCCTCCAGCCGGTAGCGGGTCTCCTCGGGCAGGGCGCGGAAGTAGTCGATGTAGTCCGGGGAGGTCATCTCCAGGGTCAGCTTGGTGTATTCGAGCGGGAAGAAGCGCGGGGACCGGGTGACCCAGTTCAGCTCGTAGCCGTGGACGTCGATCTCGGAGAGCAGTTCGTGGTAGATCTCCGCCGCGCTCTGCCCGCTGCCGACGACGGTGATGGACCTCTTGGCCCGCAGCTCCGCCTTGCGGTGCATGTACCGGGCGGTGTGGACGAGGTCGCCGCCGAGGTCGCGGCAGGCCGGGGGGACGAAGGGGACCGTCCCGGTGCCGAGGACCAGGTGCCGGGCGCGGAACGTCTCGCCGGCCTCGGTGTGCACGGCGTACAGGCCGTCCTCGTGGTGGACCTCGGTGACCGTGGTGCCGAAGCGGACGCTGCCGAGCCGGTTCGCCGCCCAGCGGCAGTAGTCGTCGTACTCGACGCGCAGCGGGTAGAAGTTCTCGCGGATGTAGAACGGGTACAGCCTGCCCTTCTCCTTCAGGTAGTTGAGGAAGGAGTACGGCGAGGTGGGGTCCGCGAGGGTGACCAGGTCCGACATGAACGGGGTCTGCAGGTGGGCGCCGTCCAGGAACATGCCGGCGTGCCACTCGAAGTCGGGCTTGGAGTCCAGGAAGACGCCGTCGAGTTCGGCGATGGGCTCGGTGAGGCAGGCGAGCCCGAGGTTGAAGGGGCCGAGTCCGATCCCCACGAAGTCGTAGGTCTTGTTCGGGGCTTCAGGACGCGCGGTCAAGGGACTCTCCCAGGTACTGCTCGGCGTGGCCGGCGATGAGGTCGAGGACGGCGACGATGTCGGCCGTCGTGGTCTCGGGGTTGAGCAGGGTGAACTTCAGGTAGTGGCGGCCGCCGACCTTGGTGCCCGCGACCACGGCGTCGCCGGAGGCGAACAGCGCCTTGCGGGCGTACAGGTTGGCGCGGTCGATCTCGGCCGGGTCGGTGACCGCGGCGGGGACGTAGCGGAAGACGAGGGTGGAGAGCGAGGGCTCCACGACGACGTCGTAGCGGGGGTCGGCGGCGAGCCGCTCCCAGCCCTGCCGGGCCAGCTGGCACACCTGGTCGAAGAGTTCGCCGATGCCGTCGGCGCCCATCACCCGCAGCGTCATCCACAGCTTGAGGGCGTCGAAACGGCGGGTGGTCTGTAGGGACTTGTCGACCTGGTTGGGGATGCGCTCCTCCACCATGCGGCGCGGGTTCAGGTACTCCGCGTGGTAGGTGGCGTGGCGCAGCGTGGCCGCGTCGCGGACCAGCACGGCCGAGGAACTCACCGGCTGGAAGAAGGACTTGTGGTAGTCGACGGTGACCGAGTCGGCGTGCTCGATGCCGTCGATGCGGTCGCGGTGCTTCAGCGAGGCGAGCAGTCCGCAGCCGTAGGCGGCGTCCACGTGCATCCACGCGCCGTGGCGGGCGCAGAGTTCGGCGATCTCCGGGAGCGGGTCGATGGAGCCGAAGTCGGTGGTGCCGGCGGTGGCGACGACGGCCATGGGGACGAGGCCGTCCCGCTCGCAGCGCTCCAGCTCGCGGGCGAGGGCGAGGGTCCGCATCCGCTTGTCGTGGTCGACGGGCACGGAGACGACCGCGTCGGGGCCGAGGCCGAGCAGTTTCGCGGACTTCCGCACGCTGAAGTGGCTCACCTCGGAGGTGAGGATCCGCAGTTCGCCGAGGTCGTCCGTCTTGGCCTCCTCCCGGGCCAGCAGCAGTGCCTGGAGGTTGGACTGGGTGCCGCCGGAGGTGAACACCCCGTCGGCGGCGGGGCCGAGGCCGATGCGCCCGGCGGTCCAGTCGACGATCCTGCGCTCGATGAGAGTGCCGCCGGCCGACTGGTCCCAGGTGTCCAGGGAGGAGTTGACCGCGGAGAGCACGGCCTCGCCGAGCACCGCGGGGATGACCACGGGGCAGTTGAGGTGGGCGAGGTAGCGGGGGTGGTGGAAGTAGACCGCGTCCCGGAGGTAGAGGTCCTCCAGTTCGTCGAGGACCGCCGCGGTGTCGCCCAGCGGCCGGTCGAGGTCGACCGCGTCGATCCGGGGGGTGAGGGCGTCGACGGTGACGCCGGTGAACGGACGGTCGGTGGTGGCGAGTTTGGCCGCCACCCGCTCGACTCCTTCGGTCACGGAGCGGCGGTAGTGCTCCGCGGTGAGGCCATTGAGCAGGTGCGAGCGCATGTGGGGGTCCTCCGTGGGGACTGTCCGTGCGAGGCGATGAACTTAGGTTAGCCTAACCTAAGTTCATCGCCTCGGGATATGGGTGTGACGTGTCCGGGGTCGCCCGGAGTCACTCCGCCGCGCGGAGCTGTTCCTCCGTCATGCCCTGCCGCCAGTACCCGACGAAGGTGACGCGGCGCCGGTCGATCCCGCGCTCGGCGGTGAAGTGCCGGCGCAGCGCCTTCACCCGGCCGGACTCGCCCGCGAGCCAGACGTACGGCCGCCCGGCGTCGGGCAGTCGCGCTTCCCGTACGGCGTCGACGGCCATGGGGGCCCCGTCGTGCCGCACGAGCCAGGTGATCTCCGCGTCCGCCCCGGTCCGTACGTCCTGGATGTCGCCGGCGTGCGGCACCTCGAGCCACGCGCGGACGCGGGTGCCCGCGGGCAGGGACTCCAGCACGGCGGTCGCGGCCGGTACGGCGGTCTCGTCGCCCCAGAGCACCACCAGGTCGGTGTCCGTGGGCGGCCGGAAGCGGATGGCGCGGTTGTCGGCGACCGCCGGGCCCAGCAGCAGGACACGGTCGCCCGCCGCGGCCCGGGACGCCCAGCGGGAGGCGGGACCGGCCGGGGCCGGGGCGTCCGGCTCGACGCCGTGCAGCGCAAAGTCGATGTCGATCTCGTCGGGATTCCTGCGCAGCGCCCGCAGGGTGTACGAGCGCATCACGGCCCGTACGTCGTCCGGGAGTTCGCGCCAGCCCTGCCACCAGCCCTCGCCCAGCTCCAGCGGCACGGCGGGCTCGTGCTGGCCCGGGTGCGGCAGGAACAGCGACAGGGACTGGTCGCGTCCGTCGGAGTGGAAGGCGTGCAGGTCGGCACCGGCGAAGGTGACGCGGACCAGGGACGGGCCGAGCCGCCTCGTCCGTACGACCTGGAGGGAGAAGAAGCGGAACGGGGCGGCCACGGCCGTCGTCATGGGTGCTCCTGAGGGTGGGTTTCAGGAAGTGTCAGGTGGTTGCCGGTCACCGGCGGGAGGTGGGCGTGGGTCAGCTGACCTTCTCGGCCTTCTCCAGGGCCTCGGCCAGACTGGTGAGCAGCGGCACGCACTTGTCGTAGGAGAGGATCGGCTCGGGCGAGCGCGCGATGACCTGGCCGGCCTTGACCGCGGGCAGCTTCTTCCAGGTGGCCTTGGTGATGTCGGCGGGCTGGATGGCCGAGGTGCGGTCGTCCATCATGATGATGTCGGCCCGGTACTTGTCGACGTTCTCCCAGCTCAGCGACTCGTACCAGCCGCCGCCCTGCTTCTTGGCGCTCTCCGGGGGCTCGACGAAGTTCACGCCCAGGGCCTTGAAGTACTCCAGGTCGACGGAGAGGTCGGTGCCGGAGACGTAGAACAGCTGGTCGCTCGCGGAGCCGGCCATCACCTTGAGGCCGGGCTTGGCCCTGGCGGCGGCGCGCAGCCGGGCGGCCGCGTCCTCGAAGCGCTTCTTGGCGGCGGTGACCTTCGCGGCCTTCATGTCGGCGCCGAGCGACTCGGCGAGTTCCCACAGGCGCTGCAGCGGCTGGGTGAGTTGGCGGTCGTAGACGGAGATGCCGACGCTGGGAGCCAGCTGGGCGATCTTCTTCTTCGACTCGTCGGGGACGTACCAGAGGGTGCCGGCGTCGTCGAACATGGTCGAGACGAGCACGTCGGGCGCGAGGGCCGCGTACTTCTCGATGCTGAACTGGCCCCAGGTGTTGCCGAGGACGGTCACCTTGCTGATGTCCATGTCGCCGGCCTGGACGTCGGGCTTGCCGTCGCCGGTCTTCGTGGGCCCGAAGACGCCCTTGGCCTGGATGCCGTAGTCGTACAGCGCGGCGGCGACACCGGTGAAGGCGACGATGGTGGCGGGGGCCCTGTCCAGCTTCACGGTCGTGCCGCGGTCGTCCTCGAAGCTCCAGGGACCGGACCCGCCGCTCGTGGCGGCCTTCCCGGGGTCCCCGTCCTTCCCGTTGCCGTCCCCGCAGGCGGCGAGCGCGGCACCGAGTCCGAGGGCGCCGCCCGCGGCGAGCAGACCGCGGCGAGTGAGGTGGGTGGCACGGGCGTAGGACATGGGTACGACTGCTTTCGACCGGGGCGGAGCGCCCGCCGGACAAGTTCAAAGGAAGGTTAGCCTAACCTCAGTAGATGTCCAGGGGGCGGGCCCCGGGCCGCGCGCGCCGCACCCGGACACGCCGGCGGGCCCGGCCGTCTTCGACCGGACCCGCCTACGTGTGCCGTGCGTTGAACCCGCGCGGGCCGGTGCCCGCTAGCCGGCCAGCCCCAACTCCCGCGCGATCAGCATGCGCTGGACCTCGCTCGTGCCCTCGCCGATCTCCAGGATCTTGGAGTCGCGCCACATGCGGGCCACCGGGTACTCGTTCATGAAGCCGTAGCCGCCGTGCACCTGCGTGGCGTCACGGGCGTTGTCGACGGCGACCGTGGAGGAGTACAGCTTGGCCATGGCCGCCTCCTTCTTGAAGGGCTCACCGGCCACCAGCCGGTAGGCGGCGTCCCGCCAGGCCAGCCGGGCCGTGTGGGCCTTCATCTCCATGTCCGCGATCTTGAACTGGATGGCCTGGTTGGCGCCGATCGGCCGGCCGAAGGCGTGCCGCTCCTTGGCGTACTTCACCGACTCGTCCACACAGCCCTGGGCCAGGCCGGTGCCCAGGGCCGCGATGGCGATGCGGCCCTCGTCGAGGATGCGCAGGAACTGGGCGTAACCCCGGCCCTCCGTGCCCAGCAGGTTCGCGGCGGGCACCCGGACGTCCTGGAAGGACAGTTCACGGGTGTCGGAGGCGTTCCAGCCGACCTTCGAGTACGGCGCGGCCACCGTGAAGCCGGGGGTGCCCGACGGGACGATGATCGCCGAGATCTGCGGCCTGCCGTCCGGCTTGCGGCCGGTGACCGCCGTGACCGTCACCAGACCGGTGATGTCCGTACCGGAGTTGGTGATGAAGCACTTCGAGCCGTTGATCACCCACTCGTCGGTGTCCGGGTCGAGGCGGGCCGTGGTCCGGGTGGCGCCCGCGTCGCTGCCGCCGTCCGGCTCGGTCAGGCCGAAGGCGCCGAGGATCTCGCCGGAGCACAGCCGGGGGAGCCACTCGCGCTTCTGCTCCTCCGTGCCGAAGAGGTGGATCGGCATGGCCCCCAGGGAGACGCCCGCCTCCAGGGTGATGGCGACCGACGAGTCGACCCGGGCCAGTTCCTCCAGGGCGATGCCGAGGGCCAGGTAGTCGCCGCCCATGCCGCCGTACTCCTCCGGGAACGGCAGCCCGAACAGGCCCATGCGGCCCATCTCGCGGACGATCTCGTACGGGAACTCGTGCCGCTCGTAGAAGTCGCCGATCTTCGGCGCCACGACATCGTGCGCGAACTCCTCAACCGTACGGCGGAGTTCCTCCAGCTCGGGGCTGAGGCGGTGGTCCATGCTGATCACTGGTCCTTGTGGGAGAGAGCGCGGACGGTACGGGACGGGCTCGGGCGGCCCAGCTGTTCGGCCATCCACACGCTGGTGGCGGTCAGACGGCCGAGGTCGACCCCGGTCTCGATGCCGAGTCCGTGCAGCATCCAGACGAGGTCCTCGGTGGCGAGGTTGCCGGTGGCGGACTTGGCGTACGGGCAGCCGCCGAGGCCCCCGGCGGACGCGTCGATCGTCGTCACACCGTGTTCCAGGGCCGCGTAGGTGTTCGCGAGCGCCTGGCCGTACGTGTCGTGGAAGTGCACGCCGATGGTGTTCGTCGGCACGCCCTCCTCGTTCAGCACGGAGAGCAGTTCCAGGACATGGCCCGGGGTGGCGACCCCGATGGTGTCGCCCAGGCTCAGCTCGTCGCAGCCCATGTCCCGCAGGGCCGTGCAGACGCGGGCCACCTGGTGGAGCGGGACCGCCCCCTCCCAGGGGTCGCCGAAGCACATGGAGACATAGCCGCGGACGTGCGCGCCCGCGTCCTTCGCCTGCCGCACCACCGGCTCGAACACGGCCAGCGACTCGTCCACGGTGCGGTTGAGGTTGGCCTTCGCGAAGGACTCCGTGGCGCTGGCGAACACCGCGATACGGCGCGCGCCGAGGGCGAGCGCCCGCTCCAGGCCGCGCTGGTTGGGCACCAGCACCGGCAGGTCGGCGTCGAGGCCGCCGACGAGCGGGAACAGCTGCTCGGCGTCGGCGAGCTGGGGCACCCACTTGGGGTGGACGAAGCTCGTCGCCTCGATCGTGCTCAGGCCCGCGTCGGCCAGGCGGCGGATGAACTCCGCCTTCGCCTCGGTCGGTACGGCCGTCTTCTCGTTCTGCAGCCCGTCGCGCGCGCCGACCTCGTGGATCCGTACCCGCGCGGGCAGGTCCTGGGCCGGTACGACCATGGGCAGCGGGCCGGTGCTCACTCCGCCTCCTTGGGCGCGATGACGGCGAGGACCTGGTCCATGGCGACCGTCGAGCCCGGCGTCACGTCCAGCTCGGCGACCGTGCCGGCGTGCGGGGCGGAGATGACGTGCTCCATCTTCATCGCCTCGACCACCAGCAGGCTCTGACCCGCCGCGACCTCGTCGCCGACGGCCACCTTCACCACGGTCACCGTGCCCGGCATGGGTGCGGTGAGCGAGTCGGCGCCCGCGTGCGCGGCCCCCGTGAGGGAGGCCGCCACCGGGTCGTGGTCCCGCACCTGCCAGGAGTCGCCGTCCCGGCCGAGCCAGTCACCGGCCCGGCGGAAGGAGTGGCGGACGCCGTCGAGGGTGACGGACACCCGGTCGCCGGTGACGCTGTGGGTGCCTCGGGGGGTGTACCTGACCGGCTCGGCCACCCGCAGGTCGAAGGCGGCCGCCTTCGGGGTGCCGCCCAGCCGCCAGCCGCTCGGCACCGAGAAGGGGTCGGTCCAGCCCGCGCCCCGGGGCGCCAGCGCCTCCTGCCGCACGGCCGCCGCCGCCTCGTACACCTCCTCCGGCACCTCGGTGGGGACCAGCTCGTCCACCACGCGCTCCACCAGACCGGTGTCCAGCTCGCCCGCCACCACCGCCGGGTGCGCCAGCAGCCGCCGCAGGAACCCCGCGTTGGTCTGCACGCCCAGGGTGACCGTCCCCGCCAGGGCGGAGCGGAGCCTGCGCAGCGCCGTCGCGCGGTCGGGGCCGTAGGCGATGACCTTGGACAGCATCGGGTCGTACAGGCTGCCCACCTCGGTGCCCTCGCTGAGGCCGGAGTCGGTGCGGACGCCGTCGCCCTGCGGCTCGTCGAGCAGCAGCACCGTGCCGCCGGAGGGCAGGAAGCCGCGCGCCGGGTCCTCGGCGCAGATCCGGGCCTCGACCGCGTGCCCGGTCAGCGTCACGTCCTGCTGGGCGAAGCCCAGCCGCTCCCCGGCCGCCACCCGGAGCTGCCACTCCACCAGGTCGAGACCCGTGATCAGCTCGGTGACCGGGTGCTCCACCTGGAGGCGGGTGTTCATCTCCATGAAGTAGTACGACGACGGGTCGCCGCCCGGCACGATGAACTCCACCGTGCCCGCGCCCCGGTACCCGCAGGAGCGCGCCGCCTGCACGGCGGCCTCGCCCATCGCGGCCCGGGTCGCCTCGTCGAGGAGCACGCTGGGCGCCTCCTCGATGATCTTCTGGTGCCGCCGTTGGAGGGAGCACTCGCGCTCGCCGAGGTGGACCACGTTGCCGTGGCCGTCCGCCAGCACCTGGATCTCGATGTGCCGGGGGCGGTCGACCCACCGCTCCACCAGCAGGGTGTCGTCGCCGAAGGAGGCGCGGGCCTCGCGGCGGGCGGCCGCGATCTCCTCCTCAAGCGCGGTCACGTCCCGCACCAGCCGCATGCCCTTGCCGCCACCGCCGGCGGACGGCTTGAGCAGCACGGGCATGCCGATCTCGCGTGCGGCGGCGGCCAGTTCGGCGTCCGTGAGCCCGCTGCCGCTCGACCCCGGCACCACCGGGACCCCGGCCGCCTTCACCGTCTCCTTGGCGCGGATCTTGTCGCCCATCAGCGCGATCGCGTCCGCCGACGGGCCGATGAACACCAGCCCCGCCTCCTCGCACGCACGGGCGAAGCCCGCGTTCTCGGCGAGGAAGCCGTACCCCGGGTGGACGGCCTGGGCGCCGGTGCGGGCGGCGGCCTCCAGCAGCCGCTCCACCGACAGATAGCTCTCGGCGGCGGGCGCCGGGCCGATCCGTACCGCCGTGTCGGCCTCCCTGACGTGCCGCGCGTCGGCGTCGGCGTCGGAGAAGACCGCCACCGAGCGCACGCCCAGCGAGCGGAGCGTACGGATGACGCGTACGGCGATCTCGCCCCGGTTGGCCACCAGTACTGTGTCGAACACGGTTCCCCTCCTCACATCCGGAAGACGCCGAACTGGGGGTCTCCCAGTGGCGCGTTGGCGCAGGCCGTCAGGGCGAGTCCCAGCACCTGACGGGTCTCCAGCGGGTCGATGACGCCGTCGTCCCAGAGGCGGGCGGTGGCGTAGTAGGCGTTGCCCTGGTGCTCGTACTGCGCGCGGATCGGCGCCTTGAAGGACTCCTCGTCCTCGGCCGCCCAGTCCTCGCCGCGGGCCTCCAGCTGGTCCCGCTTGACCGTGGCGAGCACCGAGGCGGCCTGTTCGCCGCCCATCACGGAGATCTTGGCGTTGGGCCACATCCACAGGAAGCGGGGGGAGTAGGCCCGGCCGCACATGGAGTAGTTGCCGGCCCCGTACGAGCCGCCGACCACCACGGTCAGCTTCGGCACCCGCGTGCAGGCCACCGCCGTGACCATCTTGGCGCCGTGCTTGGCGATGCCGCCCGCCTCGTAGTCCTTGCCGACCATGAAGCCGGAGATGTTCTGCAGGAACACCAGCGGGATGCCGCGCTGGTCGCACAGCTCGATGAAATGGGCGCCCTTCTGGGCGGACTCCGAGAAGAGGATGCCGTTGTTGGCGACGATCCCGACCGGGTGCCCGTGGATCCGGGCGAAGCCCGTGATCAGGGTCTGCCCGTACTCGCTCTTGAACTCGGCGAACCGGGAGCCGTCGACCACGCGCGCGATGATCTCGCGCACGTCGTAGGGGGTGCGGGAGTCCACGGGGACGGCGCCGTAGAGCCCGTACGGGTCCACCTTCGGCTCGACGACCGGCGTGACCTCCCAGGGCAGCGACTGCCGGGCGGGGAGCGTGGCGACGATGTCGCGCACGATCCGCAGGGCGTGCGCGTCGTCCTCGGCGAGGTGGTCGGTGACACCGGAGATTCGGGAGTGCACCTCGCCGCCGCCCAGCTCCTCGGCGGTCACGACCTCGCCGGTGGCCGCCTTCACCAGCGGCGGACCGCCCAGGAAGATCGTCCCCTGGTTGCGCACGATCACGGCCTCGTCGCTCATGGCCGGCACGTACGCGCCGCCGGCCGTGCACGAGCCGAGGACGGCCGCGATCTGCGGGATCCCGGCGCCGGACATCCGCGCCTGGTTGTAGAAGATCCGCCCGAAGTGCTCGCGGTCCGGGAACACCTCGTCCTGCATCGGCAGGAACGCCCCGCCGGAGTCGACCAGGTAGACGCACGGCAGCCGGTTGTCCAGGGCCACCTCCTGGGCGCGCAGGTGCTTCTTCACCGTCATCGGGTAGTACGTGCCGCCCTTGACGGTGGCGTCGTTGGCGACGATCACGCACTCGCGCCCGCTGACCCGCCCGATCCCGGCGATGACGCCGGCGGCCGGTGCCTGCCCGTCGTACATCCCGTCGGCGGCGAGGGGGGCCAGCTCCAGGAACGGTGAGCCGGGGTCGAGCAGGGTGTCCACCCTGTCCCTCGGCAGCAGCTTCCCGCGCGCGGTGTGCCGCGCCCGTGCCTTCTCCCCGCCGCCCTCGGCTGCCGCGCCCAGCTTGGCGCGCAGTTCGCCGACGAGGGCGAGGTGAGCCTGTTCATTGGCTCGCCAGGCCTCCGACGCGGGATCTGCCGCGCTCGTCAGCTCCGGTGCCTCGTGCATCCTGCGGTCCCCTCACCCAGTGGTCGTACTGTTAATGAGCGTTAACCATTTCCTTCAGGTTAACGACCGCTAACCTCGCTGTCTAGAATTGCAGGCATGGTCACCAGAACCGACGCCCCCACCCGCCGCGAGCAGATCCTCAAGGAGGCCGCCCGCCTCTTCGCCGAGCGTGGTTTCCACGGCGTCGGCGTGGACGAGATAGGCGCGGCGGTCGGCATCAGCGGCCCCGGTCTGTACCGGCACTTCCCCGGCAAGGACGCGATGCTCGCCGAGCTGCTGGTCGGCATCAGCGGCCAGCTGCTGACCGGGGCCAAGCGGCGGCTGGCGGAGGCCGACGGGCGTTCGGGCGCCCCGGCGGTGCTGGACTCCCTCATCGAGGGCCACATCGACTTCGCCCTGGACGACCGCCCCCTGATCACCCTGCACGACCGCGAGCTGGACCGGCTGCGCGACAGCGACCGCAAGCTCGTGCGCCAGCTCCAGCGGCAGTACGTGGAGCTGTGGGTCGAGGTGGTCAGAAAGGTCTACCCGGCCCTCACCGAGCCGTCGGCCCGCTCCGCCGTCCACTCCGTCTTCGGCCTGCTGAACTCCACGCCGCACCTCGGCCGCGCCGGCGCCCTGCCCGGCCGCGGGGCCATGGCGGCGCTGCTGCACCGGATGGCCCGGGGCGCCTTCGCCGCGGCGGGCGGCGCGGAGGGCGCCGAGGAGGGCTGATCCGGACGGGTGGCGCACCTCACCCTGGACGACTGAGCGTACTCACCGGTATCTTCGGAGATGAGCAAGCGCTTAGACAGGTACCTGGAGGTGGGCGGCGTGCGCCGTACGGTGTTCAACGAGGATCACGAGGCGTTCCGGGAGACCCTCCGCGCCTTCATCGAGGCCGAGGTCGTGCCCGTCTACGACGAGTGGTTCGCGGCCGGCCAGGCTCCGCGTGACTTCTACTACAAGCTCGGCGAGCTGGGTATCTTCGGCATCAACGTCCCCGAGGAGTTCGGCGGGGCGGGCATGGAGAGCCACAAGTTCGAGGCCGTCCTCTACGAGGAGACCGCCCGCGCTGGCGTCCAGTTCGGCGGCTCCGGCGTGCACGTGCTGCTCGCCCTCCCCTACATCAAGATGCTCGCCACCGACGAGCAGAAGAAGCGCTACCTGCCGAAGTTCGTCTCCGGCGAGGAGATGTGGGCCATCGCGATGACGGAGCCGGGCACCGGTTCCGACCTCGCGGGCATGAAGTCCACCGCGAAGCTCTCCGAGGACGGCACCCACTACGTCCTCAACGGCGCCAAGACCTTCATCACCGGCGGTGTGCACGCCGACAAGGTCATCGTCTGTGCCCGCACGGCCGCGCCGACCGCCGAGGACCGCCGCCACGGCATCTCCCTCTTCGCCGTCGACACCAAGTCCGAGGGCTACTCGGTCGGCCGCAAGCTCGACAAGCTGGGCCTGAAGACCTCCGACACCGCCGAGCTGGCGTTCGTCGACGTCAAGGTCCCGGTCGAGGACCTGCTGGGCGAGGAGAACAAGGGCTTCTACTACCTCGGTCACAACCTGGCCTCCGAGCGCTGGGGCATCGCCTTCGGCGCCTACGCCCAGGCCAAGGCCGCCGTCCGGTTCGCCAAGCAGTACGTCCAGGAGCGCACCGTCTTCGGCAAGCCGGTCGCCCACTTCCAGAACACCAAGTTCGAGCTGGCCGCCTGCCAGGCCGAGGTGGACGCGGCCGAGGCCGTCGCCGACCGCGCGACCGAGGCGCTGGACGCCGGTGAGCTGACCCCCGCCGAGGCCGCCTCCGCCAAGCTGTTCTGCACCGAGGTCGCCCACCGCGTGATCGACCGCTGCCTCCAGCTGCACGGCGGCTACGGCTACATGAACGAGTACCCGATCGCCCGCCTGTACGCGGACAACCGCGTCAACCGCATCTACGGCGGCACCAGCGAGATCATGAAGACGATCATCGCCAAGGACATGGGGCTGTAAGGTCCCCGAGACGACTGGCCGGTACAACTGAGAGCCATGAGCCAGGCACTTCGGAGTCTCCTCGATCTGCTCGACCTGGAGCAGATCGAGGAGAACATCTTCCGCGGCCGGTCCCGCGCCGCCGTCGTCCCGCGCGTGTTCGGCGGGCAGGTCGCGGCGCAGGCGCTGGTCGCCGCGGGGCGTACGGTCCCCGCCGACCGGCCCGCCCACTCCCTGCACGCGTACTTCCTGCGCCCCGGCGACCCGGGCGCGCCGATCGTCTACACCGTCGACCGCATCCGCGACGGCCGGTCCTTCACCACCCGCCGCGTGGTCGCCGTCCAGCACGGCAAGCCGATCTTCCACCTCTCGGCGTCCTTCCAGACGTACGAGGAGGGCCTCGACCACCAGGCCCCCATGCCGGCCGCGCCCGACCCGGCCGGCCTGCCCACCTCCCAGGAGCGGCTGCGCGGCTACGGCCACCTGGCGCCCGAGGTGGTGGACCGCTTCCTGGAGGCCCGCGAGGCGATCGACCTGCGCTACGTGGACGAGCCGCCGTACGGCAGGTTCGGCGAGCCGCGCGAGCCGCACTCCCAGGTGTGGTTCCGCACCAACGGCAAGCTCGACGACGACCCCCTGCTCCACGTGGTCCTCGCCACCTACGTCTCCGACATGACCCTGCTGGACTCCGTGCTGCTCGCGCACGGGCGCGGCGGCTGGGCCGTGGGCGACGTGGTCGGCGCCTCCCTGGACCACGCCATGTGGTTCCACCGGCCGTTCCGCGCCGACGAGTGGCTGCTGTACGACCAGGAGTCGCCGTCCGCGCACGGCGGCCGGGGCCTCGGCCAGGCCCGTATCCACACCCAGGACGGACGGCTCGCCATCACGGTGATCCAGGAGGGCGTGGTGCGCGTCCCCCGATGAATGGGACGCGATTAGTCGCCCGAGATGACGAGTGACGGGTGCGGTACTAGGCTCTTGGAGTGAAAGCCGCAAGTGCACGGCACCGGCGGCCGACGAGGTCCCAGGACAGCTCTGACCTCAGCCGCGACACCCTATGACAGGGTCGCAGGCGTCGGCCGGCCAAAGATGCCGGTCATGAGCCAGCGGTGACATCCAACAGACCGCGCCGCACCCTTCTCGTTCCCGTGCGGTGGCGGCCGTCCACCTCGTGACGATCCCTCAGGGACCACGAGAGACGATGGAAGGTACTCCCATGCGAGCAACACGCACGAGGCGTCTTGTCGCGACGTCCGCAGCCGGAATCCTGCTGGCCGGCGGAGCCGCGATCGGGGCGGCGGGCACTGCCTCGGCGTCGGACCACGGCGACCACGGTGGCTACAACCACAGCAGGGACTACGGAAACAACGACTGGGGCCACGACAACGGCTGGTGGAACGACGACGACGGCTACGGCGGTCACGGCGACCACGGCGGTTACGACAACGGCGACCACGGCGGTGGCGACCACGGCGGTTACGACAACGGCGACCACGGCGGTTACGGCGGTGGCGACCACGGCGGTGGCGGCGGTGGCGACCACGGCGGTGGCGGTTACGGCGGTGGCGGTCACGGCGGCGGAGGAGGTCACTAGAACCGGCCACGCACTGAGGTGAGGGTGCGGTCCCACGTCGGGACCGTACCCCCACGCGCGTGGCGGCGGCCGGCCGGGCGGGCGTCAGGACAGCCCGGCCTCCGCCAGCAGATACGCCGTCATCGGGTCGTAGTGGCGCGGGCTGACGACATGGTCGTCGAGCGGCACCGCCACCTGGAGGGTGCCCTCGGACTCGGCGAGGAACAGCGCCGGGTCGTTGCAGTCGGCGTACCCGACGGAGTCGACGCCGTGCTGCCCGGCGTACCCCGCCCAGCCGTGGTCGGCGACCACGAGGTCGGGCAGCGGACGCCCCTCGCGCTCAAGTCCCGTGAGGATGGCCCGCATCGGCTCACCGGAGTGCGTGTGCCACAGCGTCGCGCCGTGCTCCAGGACGGCCACGTCCGCGAACTGCATCACATAACCCTCGTCCGTCTGCAGTCCGTCCGGGATGACGACGATCTCGCAGCCGGCGGCGCGCAGCGCTTGGGCCGTGGCCCGGTGCACGTCCAGCAGGCCGCCGGGGTGACCGGTGGCGAACAGCACCCGCTGCCGCCCGTCGGCCGCCTTGCGCAGCCTGCGCGCGAGGCGCTCCAGCGCGTCCACCGTCAGTTCGGGATCGATGGTGTCCTGCCCGTACCGGTACTCGGGATCGTCGTTGACACCCACCCGCTCGGCCATGACCGCGAGCACGTCCTGCTCGTCCCGCCAGCGGTCGCCCAGCTCAAGGCCGAACCAGAAGTTGCGGACACCGTTGGCGAGCTGGCGGTAGTGGGAGAGGTTGTTCTCGCGGGGCGTGGCGACGTCCCCCGCGATACGGGTCCTCACCAGGTGGTCGACGAGCTGGGCGCGGCTGGGTGTCCCGGATATCGGCATGTCTCCCATTGTGGGGCAGCGGGCCCCGCGCGTCTTCGGCATACCGCACCCTGGGACGCGGGTCACCCACCGTGCCGCAGCGCGAACCACAGCTCCATCCGCAGGTCCGCGTCGTCCAGGTCGGCCCCCAACAGGGCGGCGCAGCGGGCGATCCGCTGCCGCACGGTGTTGCGGTGCACGCCGAGCGCCACCGCCGTGCGGTCCCAACTCCCGTGCAGCGAGAGCCAGGCCCGCAGCGTCTCGGCGAGTTCGGGCCGGCCGGCGAGCGGCGCGAGCAGCGCACGGGCGTGTGACTCGGCGTCGGGCCGGGACACCAGGTCCGCGAGGCCCGGCCGGGCGCCGTGCCGCACCAGCGGTTCGCGGGTGGCGCGGGCCCGGGCCAGCGCCCGGGCCGCCTGGAGGTCGGCGGCCGGCCACTCCAGCGGCTCGACGGCCGCGCTGACGCCGAGGGTCCAGCCCGGCTGCGGGGCCGGCTCCCGCCCGGCGGGCACCAGCACCCGGACGACGTCCCGGGCGAGGTCGACCAGCGGCGAGCCGAGGGCCGCGCCGAGCGCGGAGGCCGCCACCGCGTCCGGGTCCTGCGTCTCCGGCCGCGCGTGCACGACGACCCACCGCCCGCCGCCGGGCTCCAGCAGCGGCGCGACCGCCTCCGGCGCGGCGCCGAGCAGCAGCCGGACGAGCGCGGAGGATCGGGCCGCCCCGGCACCGCTCTGGTGTTCGCCGGTGAGCAGCGACAGGAGGACGGAGGCGACCGAGGCGACGGTGTGGTCGCCGGGTTCGCGCTGGGAGGTGGCCACACCGAGCACGAAGCCCTCGCCCGAGCCGAGGGCGTAGGCCAGCAGATGGGTGTCGCCGACGGTGTCGGTGGCGGAGGCGGGCGCGGGGGCCGCGCCCGCGCCGGCGGCCGGCCGCACCACTCGCGCCAGCCGGCGCAGCGCGTCGCGGGCCGGCCCGGCCGGTTCCCGGCCCGCCCCCGCGATCTCGCTGCCGTCCGGCCCGTGCAGCACCGCGCGGCCGCCGAGGCGCTGGGCGAGCTGGCGCAGCACGGCGGGTACCGGGTCCGGGCGGGAGGCGGCGGCCGCGAGGCTCTGCTGGGCCTCCGTCACCCGGCGCAGCTCGGCCAGGCGGGCCTGCGCCATCAGCTGCCAGACCGCGCGGGCGACACCGGAGAAGGTCGTCCGCGGCGGCACCTCGAGGAGGGGGAGGGAAGCGGCCTCGCACGCGGCGACCAGGGCGGGCGGGACCGTGTCGTGCACGGGGGCCAGACCGAAGCCGAGGGCCGCCCCGCCGGCGGCCACGATGCGGGCGACGTACCCGCCGAAGTAGTCGCCCAGGCGCTCCGGGTCCACGTCCCGCGGGACGTGCACCCCGGCCGTGAGCAGCAGCTCGCCGCCCAGCAGGTACGGGTAGGGGTCGGCCATCTCCGAGGTGTGGGCCCAGTGGATCACCACGTCCGGGGCCGCGGGTCCGGCGATCTGCCGCAGCGCCAGGTCCTCCCGGGCCAGCAGGGCCGTGAGCGGGACCGGTGGGGTCGGTGGGACCGCCGGAGCGGCTGGGACTCCGGGGGCCAGTGGGGCGGCAGAGGCGATCGGGTCCGGCATGGTGTGCGTTTCCTCCATCCGCCCCCGCTCCTGTGGATGAAACGTACACTTCGCAGTCGCTTTCCGGCCACCTAGGGTCAAGGCAGCACGGCAGCCGCGGGTACGGGCGGATGTCCCCGCAGCCGCTGCCGTCGCCCCCTCTCACGAGGACACCCCCACGTATCTGCACGACACGCCACCGAGTGCGCGAAGGAGGGCCCCCGCATGGCCGTCGACTACACAGTGATCGTCGTCTATCTCGCCGGAATGCTGGCCATGGGCTGGTGGGGCATGCGCCGCGCCAAGTCGAAGAGCGAGTTCCTGGTGGCCGGCCGCCGGCTGGGCCCCGCCATGTACTCCGGCACCATGGCCGCGATCGTCCTCGGCGGCGCGTCCACCATCGGCGGAGTGGGGCTCGGCTACCAGTACGGGCTGTCCGGCGCCTGGATGGTGTTCACCATCGGCCTCGGGCTGCTGGCCCTGTCCGTGTTCTTCTCCGCGCGCATCGCCCGGCTGAAGGTCTACACCGTCTCCGAGATGCTGGACCTGCGCTACGGCGGCCGGGCCGGTGTGATCTCGGGCGTCGTGATGTGGGCCTACACCCTCATGCTCGCGGTGACCTCCACGATCGCCTACGCCACCATCTTCGACGTCCTGTTCGACATGAACCGGACCGTCGCCATCGTACTCGGCGGCGCGATCGTGGTCGCCTACTCCACGCTCGGCGGCATGTGGTCCATCACCCTGACCGACATGGTCCAGTTCGTCGTCAAGACGATCGGCGTGCTGCTCCTGCTGCTGCCCATCGCCGTGGTCAAGGCGGGCGGCTTCGCCGAGATGAAGGCCAAGCTCCCGACCTCCTACTTCGACCCGCTGGGCATCGGCGGCGAGACGATCTTCACCTACGTGCTGATCTACACCTTCGGCATGCTCATCGGCCAGGACATCTGGCAGCGCGTCTTCACCGCCCGCGGCGACAGGACCGCCCGCTGGGGCGGCACGGTGGCCGGAACCTACTGCCTGGTCTACGCCCTCGCCGGCGCCGTCATCGGTACGGCGGCCAAGGTGCTCTACCCCAAGCTCGGCAGCCCCGACGACGCCTTCGCCACCATCGTCAAGGACGAACTGCCCGTCGGCGTGCGCGGCCTGGTGCTGGCCGCCGCCCTCGCCGCCGTGATGTCCACGTCGTCCGGCGCCCTGATCGCCTGCGCCACCGTCGCCAACAACGACATCTGGTCCCGGCTGCGCGGCGCGGTGCGCCGCGACCGGGACGCGGACGGGGAGGCGCACGACGAGGTGCGCGGCAACCGCGTCTTCATCCTGATCATGGGCGTCGCGGTGATCGGCACCGCGATCGCGCTGAACAACGTGGTCGAGGCGCTGACCGTGGCCTACAACCTGCTGGTCGGCGGCCTGCTCGTGCCCATCCTCGGCGGCCTGCTGTGGAAGCGCGGCACCGTGCAGGGCGCGCTCGCCTCCGTGATCGTCGGCGGTCTCGCCGTGATCGGCCTGATGGCCGGCTACGGCATCCTCGCCAACGAGCCGGTCTACTACGGCCTGCTCGCCTCCCTCGCCGCCTACGTCGCGGTCTCGCTGGCCACCCGGCCCACCGACGAGGCCGTCCTCGCCACCTGGCGCGACCGTCTTGCCGGACGGTCCCCCGAACTCGCGTCCGAACCGGTCCCGGCTCCCCAGTAGAGTCGTATGAAAAGCAGTACATGCGCGACGAAGCGCAAGAAAGAAGGCATTCGACCATGAGCAGCAACGAGACGCCCCGCGGCCCCGTCGACTCCTCCCGCATCCCGCGGTACGCCGGACCCGCCACCTTCGCCCGGCTGCCCCGTCTGGACGAGGTCGGCACCGCCGACGTCGCCGTCGTGGGCGTGCCGTTCGACTCCGGCGTCTCGTACCGGCCGGGCGCCCGCTTCGGCGGCAACGCCATCCGCGAGGCGTCCCGGCTGCTGCGCCCCTACAACCCGGCGCAGGACGCGTCGCCGTTCGCCCTCGCCCAGGTGGCCGACGGCGGCGACATCGCGGTGAACCCGTTCAACATCAACGAGGCCGTCGACACCATCGAGGCCGCGGCCGACGAGCTGCTCGGCACCGGCGCCCGCCTCATGACCCTGGGCGGCGACCACACCATCGCCCTCCCGCTGCTCCGCTCGGTCGCGAAGAAGCACGGCCCGGTGGCCCTGCTCCACTTCGACGCCCACCTGGACACCTGGGACACCTACTTCGGCGCCGAGTACACCCACGGCACCCCGTTCCGCCGCGCGGTGGAGGAGGGCATCCTCGACACCGAGGCGCTCTCCCACGTCGGCACCCGCGGCCCGCTGTACGGCAAGCAGGACCTCACCGACGACGAGAAGATGGGCTTCGGCATCGTCACCTCGGCCGACGTCTACCGCCGCGGCGCCGACGAGGTGGCCGACCAGCTCCGCCAGCGCATCGGCGACCGCCCGCTGTACATCTCCATCGACATCGACTGCCTCGACCCGGCCCACGCGCCCGGCACCGGCACCCCGGAGGCGGGCGGCATGACCTCCCGCGAGCTGCTGGAGATCCTGCGCGGCCTGGCGTCGTGCAACCTGGTGTCGGCGGACGTCGTCGAGGTCGCCCCCGCGTACGACCACGCGGAGATCACCTCGGTGGCCGCCTCCCACACCGCCTACGAACTGACCACCATCATGAGCCGCCAGATCGCGGCGGCCCGCAACGCCTGACGCTCCTTAGGGGGATCGAGAGCAGTGACTCACGACCACGACCTGGTACTCCGCCCGACGCCCGCGCAGACGGAGGCCGCGCTGAACCCGCCTCCCGGACGCAACGGCGGAGACCTGGTCGTGGAGACGCTGGCCGGGCTCGGCGCGACCACCGTCTTCGGCCTGCCCGGCCAGCACGCCCTCGGCATGTTCGACGCCCTGCGCCGCTCGTCGCTGCGCTACGTCGGCCTGCGGGTGGAGAACAACGCGGGCTTCGCGGCGGACGCGTACGGCCGCGTCACCGGCGAGGCCGCCCCGCTGCTCCTGTCGACCGGCCCGGGAGCCCTGACCTCCCTGGCCGCGCTGCAGGAGGCGGCGGCGGCCTCGGCCCCCGTCCTGGCGATCAGCAGCCAGATCCCGACGGCGGGCCTCGGCGGTGGCCGGCACGGCTACCTCCACGAACTCCCGGACCAGGCCGCCTCGTTCCGGGGTGTGGTGAAGTCGGTCCACACGGTCCGCAGCCAGTCCCAGATCCCGTCCGCGATCGCGGCGGCCTGGAAGTCGGCGCTGACCGCTCCGCACGGCCCGGTGTGGGTGGAGATCCCGCAGGACGTGCTGCTCGCTCGGGCCACCCTGCCGGTGGTGACGGCGATGGACGCGACCCCGGACGAGCTGGTGCCGCGCCCCGAACTGACGGCGGTGGCGGCTGACCTGCTGTCCCGCGCCGAGCGCCCGGCGATCATCGCGGGCGGCGGGGTGGTACGCGCGGACGCCACGGGCAAGCTGCGCGCGCTGGCCGAGAAGCTGAACGCGCCGGTGGTCACCACCTTCGGCGGCAAGGGCGCCTTCCCCTGGGAGCACCCCCTCTCCCTCCAGTCCTGGCTGGAGGACCGCCACACCACGGAGTTCCTGGAGAACGCGGACGTCCTCCTCGTCGTCGGTTCGGGCCTCGGTGAACTGTCCTCCAACTACCACACGTTCAAGCCGCGCGGCCGGGTGATCCAGATCGAGGCCGACCTCGGCAAGCTGGAATCCAACCACCCCGCCCTCGGCATCCACGCCGACGCCCGCCCGGCCCTCCAGGCCCTGCTGGAGACGGTCCAGGAGCGTCACGACGAATCGGCGCCGAGGCGGGTCCGGGAGGTCCTGGCGAAGGTCGCCGACCGCATCGCCGCCCAGGAACTCACCCTGGAACAGGACGTACTGGCGGCCGTCCGGCGCGCCCTGCCGTCCGGCGCCCCGTCCTTCTGGGACATGACGATCCTCGCGTACTGGGCCTGGTCCGCCTTCGACCCGCGCGGCGCGAACACCATGCATTCGGCGCAGGGCGCCGGCGGCCTCGGCTACGGCTACCCGGCGGCCCTGGGCGCGGCCGCCGCGGACCCGACCCGCCCGGTCCTCGCGGTCTCCGGCGACGGCGGGGCCCTGTACTCCATCGCCGAACTGGCCACGGCCCGCCAGTACGACCTGCCGGTCACCTGGCTGATCGTCGACGACGGCGGCTACGGCATCCTGCGCGAGTACATGACGGACGCCTTCGGCCAGGCGACGGCGACCGAACTGTCCCGGCCCGACTACGTGGCCCTGGCCGAGTCCTTCGGCGTCCCCGGGTTCCGCACGACCCCAGAGACCCTGGAGACGAACCTGACGAAGGCGCTGGCGACCCCCGGTCCGTCGGTGGTCGTACTCCCGGCGGTCCTGCGGATGTTCGCGCCCACGCATCTGGGCTAGGGGTCCGCCCGGCGCGGCCGGGAACCACCCCGGACGCCGAGGCCGTCCTCCCCTGTGATCTTGAAGTTCCGGCCCTGACCAGGCCGGTGCCGACCGGGGGAGAGAGCGACGTGTTCGAGGCAGTGTTCCATGACGAGTTCGGGTTCCTGGGCGGACTCGTCGTCGTCGCGATCGTGGTGGGGGGTGCGGCCTGGGGCATCGCCCGCAGGCGCCAAGTCGCCCATGCCGTCTGGTGGTTGCCGCTGGGCTTCTGTCTCACCGGCGTCCTCGGGGTCACCCTCGCCCTGCGGGCCGGTGAGCACGGCAGTGCCGTGTGCGTGATCAACCACCAGCTCACCGAGCCGCTGTACACCACCCAGGGGCAGTGGAACCTGGCCATGTTCGTGCCGGTCGGCCTGTTCGGGCTCCTCGCGCTGCGGCGGCCCGTTCCGGTGCTCGCCGGCGTTCTGGCCCTGCCCTGTCTCGTCGAACTCACCCAGGCGCTCGCCCCGTTCGCCGGTGGCGTCTGCGACAGCGCGGACGCCGAGATGAACGTCCTCGGTGGCCTGACCGGTCTGGCCCTGGGGCTCCTGGCCGTGCGCGGGCGGGTCGCGTGGCGGGCCTGGGCCAGGCCGGCGCTGGTGCTCGGCGGGGTGCTGGGCCTGCTCGGCGCCGCCGTCCTCCAGAGCGCCGTCACCCTCGACCACGTCGACGGCTCCACCGTCCGGGACGCACGGGGCGACGAGCGCCGGGCCGCCGAGCGGGCGGTACGGCAGGCGTTCGGCGCCCGGTACCGGGTCGGTGACGTACGGATCAGCCCCGGAACCGACGGCTACAACGGGTCGATGTCCGTCCAGTTCGCCGGAGGGTTCCCGGCGGAGCTGATGTGGCCCGGCGGACGCCGTCTCACCGTCGACTTCGCGAACACCCACGGCCCGGGCTTCGCCGTCCCGGGCGCCACCCGGCCGCACGGCACGCGGGAGGCGTACCGCATCGCCGACTCCTACATGCGCGCCCACTACCCGTGGGCCGGGGCGGCCTCCTGGCATGCGACGCGGCCCGTCGGCAAGGACGAGGGCGGGGACGGGTGGGTCACCTCCTGGCGGTTCAAGGAACACGGGGTGGCCATGCCCCGCAGTCTCGACGTGCGGATCAGCCGGGCCGGGCGCCTGTACGGGCTGACGGTCGACCTCGGTCCCCGGCACCTCGACCTTCCGGCCGACCTGCTGTCGGCACGGGAGGCCGAGAGGACTGTCGAGCAGCGGGAGCGCAAGAACCGTGCCGACACCGACAAGCTGCGGGTCCGCGCCCTCGACCTGACGACCGAGCGCTCCCTGGGCAACCGGGGCCGCTGGCGCGCCGTCTGGTCCGTGCAGGTCACCGACCTCGGGTGCGAGCCGGGCGCGGACCAGGGGGACGCGTGGGCGGCGAATTCCTGCGAGCCGTACGTCACCGTCGTGGACGCCGCGACCGGCCGGCTCGTCGCGTGACGCCGGCCGGCTGAGCGCACGGCCTCCCCCTTCCCCTCCCTCGAACTGCCGCACAGCGAACGCGCGTACAACTATCCGCCCCCCTCGCTGGTCCAGACAGGCAGCGCACGGGTGCGTGCAACGGCGTTCAGGGGGACGCCCGTACGACGTTCAAGGGGAACTTCTCATGACTTACCGGATATCCGGTCGGACGCTCGCGGCCGCCGTCGGCGGCGCGCTGCTCGTGCCGGCGGTCACCGCCGCCACACCGGCCGCCGCGGCCACGCCCACCGTCAGCTGCACGTCCGCCGAGGCGGGTCTGGCCACCAAGCTGCAGAAGGACATCGCGGCAGCGCTGGCGAACCGCAGGAGCACCGTCGCGGTGGGCGTCTACGACCGCACCACCAAGACCACCTGCACGCTGCGGGCCACCTCGGCGTACGACTCGGCCAGCACGGTGAAGGTCACCGTCCTCGCCACGCTGCTGTGGGACGCCAAGAAGCACAACCGCTACCTGACCGACCGCGAGACCTCGCTCGCCACGGCCATGATCACCAAGTCGGACAACGCCGCGACCAGCACGCTCTGGAAGCAGCTCGGCATGACGAAGATCAAGGGCTTCCTGGCCGCCGCCGGGATGACCAAGACCGTCCCGGGTGCCAACGGATACTGGGGCCTGACCCAGGAGAACGTCACCGACGAGCAGAAGCTGCTCAAACTGGTCACCGCCAAGAACACGGTCCTGAGCGACAACTCCCGCGCCTACATCCTCAAGCTGATGGGCCAGGTCATCTCCTCCCAGCGCTGGGGCACGCCGGCCGGCGCGCCGTCCACGGTCACCGTGCACGTCAAGAACGGCTGGCTGCAGCGCTCCACGCACGGCTGGCGGGTGCACAGCCTCGGTACCTTCAGCGGCGGCGGCCACGACTACATGATGTCGGTGCTGACCTGGGACAACAGCACCATGGACTACGGCGTCACCACCATCCAGAACGTGGCGAAGGCCATCCACAAGGATCTCGTCCCCGCGACGACCGCCGCCACCTCGCTGCGCTACACGCCGACCGCCACGCCGAGCGAGGCCTTCCCGGCGGTGCCCGCGGGCGGCTGACACCGGTGGCCGCCTCCGGGCGGCTGACGCCGGACGGCGGTCACTCCCGTCACCCGGGACCTGCGGGTCCCTGTCCGAAACCGGCCTCCGGATTGTTGCGGAGGGATGAAATCCGCTTGTCGCGGTGTTGGTGCCTTCCGGAAGAGCAGGTCGAACGGAAGGCACCGGCGTGGCAGCGCAACGGGGATGGGCACGACGGCTGGCGGGTTACGCCTGGCGGTATCCGAAGGACGTCGTCCTCGCTCTCGGCGCCTCGCTCGCCGGCATGGCGGTGCTGGCCGTCGTCCCGCTGATCACCAAGGTGATCATCGACGACGTGATCGGCACCCACAGCCGTTCGATGGCCGTCTGGGCGGGTGCCCTGACAGCCGCCGCGCTCCTCGTCTACGGCTCCGCCTACGTCCGCCGCTACTACGGCGGCCGGCTCGCCCTCGACGTCCAGCACGACCTGCGGACCGAGATGTACGGCACCATCACCCGGCTGGACGGTCGCCGCCAGGACGAGCTGTCCACCGGGCAGGTCGTCGGCCGCGCCACCAGCGACCTCCAGCTCATCCAGGGCCTGCTCTTCATGCTCCCGATGACCATCGGGAACCTGCTGCTCTTCCTCATCTCCCTGGTGATCATGGCGTGGCTGTCGCTGCCCCTCACCCTGGTCGCCCTGGCCGTGGCCCCCGCCCTCGGCTGGATCGCCAAGCACAGCCGCAGCAAGCTCCACCCCGCCACCTGGTACGCCCAGGCCCAGGCCGCCGCGGTCGCCGGAGTGGTGGACGGCGCCGTGAGCGGCGTCCGCGTGGTGAAGGGCTTCGGGCAGGAGGAGCAGGAGACCGGCAAGCTGCGCGAGGTCGGCCGCCGGCTGTTCGCGGGCCGGCTGCGCACGGTCCGGCTGAACAGCAGGTACACCCCGGCCCTCCAGGCGGTCCCCGCCCTCGGCCAGGTCGCCATGCTGGCGCTCGGCGGCTGGCTGGCCGTGCGCGGCCACATCACGCTCGGTACCTTCGTCGCCTTCTCCACCTACCTCGCCCAGCTGGTCGGCCCGGTCCGCATGCTCGCCGTCGTGCTCACCGTCGGCCAGCAGGCCCGCGCCGGCACCGAGCGCGTCCTGGAGCTGATCGACACCGAGCCCACCCTGCGGGAGGGCGCCAAGACCCTGCCGGCCGACGCGCCCGCCACCGTCGAGTTCGACGACGTGTCCTTCGGCTACGACCGCGAACGCAAGGTCCTGGACGGGCTCAGCTTCGAGATACGCCCCGGCGAGACCCTCGCCGTCGTCGGCTCCTCCGGCTCCGGCAAGTCCACCCTCTCCCTGCTCCTGCCGCGCTTCTACGACGTCACCCACGGCGCCGTCCTGATCGGCGGCCACGACGTGCGCGCGCTGACCCTGGACTCCCTGCGGGCCGCCATCGGCCTGGTCCCCGAGGACTCCTTCCTCTTCTCGGACACCGTCCGCGCCAACATCGCCTACGGCCGTCCGGACGCCACCCAGGAGGAGGTCGAGGCCGCCGCGCGCGCCGCCCAGGCGGACCGCTTCATCTCCGAGCTGCCCGCCGGTTACGACACCAAGGTCGGCGAGCACGGACTGACCCTCTCCGGCGGCCAGCGCCAGCGCGTGGCGCTCGCCCGGGCCCTGCTCACCGACCCGCGCCTGCTGGTCCTCGACGACGCCACCTCCGCCGTGGACGCCCGGGTCGAGCACGAGATCCACGAGGCGCTGAAGCAGGTCATGCGGGGGCGTACGACTCTGCTCATCGCGCACCGCCGCTCCACCCTCAACCTCGCCGACCGCATCGCCGTCCTGGACGGCGGCCGGCTCTCCGACCTCGGCACGCACGACGAGCTCCAGGAGCGCTCCGCGCTGTACCGCCGCCTGCTGACCGACCCGGACGAGCTGGGCGGGGTCTCCCCGGGCCACGACCTGCCGGCCGGGCCGCCCGAGGACACCTCCGTCCGCGCTGAGCTGGACGCCGAGTTCGACGCGGAGCGGGGCGTCACCCCCAGCCTGTGGACCGGCGACCGGGAGGCCAGGGACGCGGCGCTCTCCGGCACCCCGGCCACCCCGGAGCTCCTGGCCCTGGTGGAGGCGCTGCCCCCGGCCACCGACACCCCGGACGTCGACGAGGCACAGGCGGTCCGCCCGGAGGAGTCGTACGGCCTGCGCCGCCTGCTGCGCGGCTTCGGGCTGCCCCTGCTGGTCAGCCTGCTGCTGGTCGCCGTGGACGCGGGCGCGGGCCTGCTGCTGCCGGTGCTGATCAGGCACGGCATCGACGCGGGCGTGACCAAGACGGCCGTCGGCGCGGTCTGGGCGGCCTCGCTGCTGGGCCTGCTGACCGTCCTGGTCCAGTGGGGCGCGCAGATCGGCGAGACCCGGATGACCGGCCGCACCGGCGAGCGCGTGCTGTACGCGCTGCGGCTGAAGATCTTCGCCCAGCTCCAGCGGCTCGGCCTCGACTACTACGAGCGCGAGCTGACCGGCCGGATCATGACGCGGATGACGACCGACGTCGACGCCCTGTCCACCTTCCTGCAGACCGGGCTGGTCACGGCGTTCGTCTCGGTCGTCACCTTCTTCGGCATCATGGTCGTGCTGCTGGTCATCGACGTCCAGCTCGCCCTCGTCGTCTTCGCCACGCTGCCCCCGCTGATCGTCGCGACGTTCTTCTTCCGCCGGGCCAGCGTGAAGGCCTACGAGCTGGCCCGGGAGCGGGTCTCGGTGGTCAACGCCGACCTCCAGGAGTCGGTGGCAGGGCTCAGGATCGTGCAGGCGTTCCGGCGCGAGCGGGACGGCGGGCGGCGGTTCGCCGAGCGCAGCGACAGCTACCGGCAGGCCCGCATCCGCGGCCAGTGGCTGATATCCGTGTACTTCCCGTTCGTGCAGCTGCTGTCCTCGGTGGCCGCTGCGGCCGTCCTGATAGCGGGCGCGGGCCGCATCGAGGCCGCCACCCTGACGACGGGCGCCCTGGTCGCCTACCTCCTCTACATCGACCTGTTCTTCGCCCCGGTGCAGCAGCTCTCCCAGGTCTTCGACGGCTACCAGCAGGCCACGGTCTCCCTCGGCCGCATCCAGGAGCTGCTGCGCGAGCCGACCTCGACCCGGGCCGCCGACGAGCCCCTCGACGTCGGCGCCCTGCGCGGGGACATCGTCTTCGAGGACGTGCACTTCGCCTACGGCGCCGACGAGGAGGCGCTGACCGGCATCGACCTGACCATCCCGGCCGGGCAGACGGTGGCCTTCGTCGGTGAGACGGGCGCCGGCAAGTCGACCCTGGTCAAGCTCGTGGCCCGGTTCTACGACCCCACCTCGGGCCGGGTCACGGTCGACGGCGCGGAGCTGCGGACGCTGGACCTGACCGCGTACCGGCACCGCCTCGGCGTCGTCCCGCAGGAGGCGTACCTCTTCCCGGGCACCGTGCGCGACGCCATCGCCTACGGCCGCCCCGACGCCACCGACGCCGAGGTCGAGGCGGCCGCGCGGGCGGTCGGCGCGCACGAGATGATCGCCACCCTCGACGGCGGCTATCTGCACGAGGTCGCCGAGCGCGGCCGCAACCTCTCGGCCGGCCAGCGCCAGCTCATCGCGCTCGCCCGGGCGGAGCTTGTCGACCCCGACATCCTGCTGCTCGACGAGGCCACGGCGGCCCTTGACCTGGCCACGGAGGCGCTGGTCAACCAGGCCACCGACCGTCTGGCGGGCCGCCGTACGACGTTGGTGGTCGCCCACCGGCTGACCACGGCCGCCCGCGCGGACCGGGTGGTGGTCATGGACCACGGCCGGGTGGTCGAGGACGGCACGCACGAGGAACTGCTGGCGCTCGGCGGCCGGTACGCCGACCTGTGGCGCACCTTCGTCGGCCGGTCCGAGCCGGAGGAGCCGGTGGGCGTCTCCCGCTGAGCCGCCCGCCGCCGCACGGCCGGCACGGCGCCGGTTGCCCGTGGGGGTGGCTCGAACGCGCTTCTGACGGTCGTGCAACCATCCGACACATGTCGTGCGTCCGTACACCAGTACGGTCTTCGGCGACGAGTGGCGGCGGTACGGGGAGGACGACAGTGGACAGTGGCGCGATACGCAGGCGTCTGGTGCTGGGCGCGGCCGTGCTGGCCGCGTCCGGCGCGCTCGCTCTCGCGGTACCCGGCACCGCCTCGGCGGCGACGGACACCTGCGCGGGGCGCGAGGTGCGGACGCTTCCCTTCGGCGCGGGTGTCGTGCACGTCTACAAGCGGGGCGGTTACGTCTGCGCCGTCACCGTGGCCCGGGACCCCGGCGCCAAGCGGCTGATGTCGGTCAGCGTGCAGGCCCGCGGCAACCGGCCGGTGGTGGACAAGGGCAGGTTCAAGCACCACGCCGGACCGGTGACCGTGCACGCCGGCCAGCGCTGTGTGTGGGTGAAGGGCTCGGTGAACCACGACTCGGTCAGCTCCGGCTGGATCCTGTGCTGACGGCCTAAGCCGCAGACCCCGGCAAACCGCACAACACCCTCTGGTGTCACGGCTGTTGCTCCGCTAGCTTCCGGCGCACATCTGTCTCACAGGGGAGAGTGCGCATGCGCAAGGCGCTCAGATGGCTGCTGGCGCTCACCGTGTTCATAGGCACGCTGAGCACAGCCGGGGCGGCCACCGCCGCACCGTCGGCCGCATCGGGGCCCACCGACATCAAGGACCGCCTCCTGGCGATACCGGGCATGAGCCTGGTGCAGGAGAAGCCGTACCCCGGCTACCGGTACTTCGTCCTGAACTTCACCCAGCCGGTCGACCACCGGCACCCGGACCGCGGCACCTTCCAGCAGCGCATCACCGTGCTGCACAAGGACGTGACCCGCCCGACGGTCTTCTACACCAGCGGCTACAACGTCTCCACGACCCCGTCCCGCCGCGAGCCCACCCAGATCGTGGACGGCAACCAGGTCTCTCTCGAGTACCGCTTCTTCACGCCCTCCCGGCCCGACCCGGCCGACTGGTCCAAGCTGGACATCTGGCAGGCCGCGAGCGACCAGCACCGCGTCTACGAGGCGCTGAAGCCGGTCTACGGCGCCAACTGGCTGGCCACGGGCGGCTCCAAGGGCGGCATGACGGCCACCTACTACGAGCGCTTCTACCCCCGCGACATGGACGGCGTGGTCGCCTACGTAGCCCCGAACGACGTGGTGAACAAGGAGGACTCGGCCTACGACCGCTTCTTCTCCGAGGTCGGCACCAAGGAGTGCCGGGACCGCCTGAACGCCGTCCAGCGCGAGGCCCTGGTCCGGCGCACCTCCCTGGAGGAGAAGTACGCGCGGTACGCGGCCGACAACGGCTACACCTTCGACACCATCGGCGGCCTGGACAAGGCCTACGAGGCGGTCGTCCTCGACTACGTCTGGGGCTTTTGGCAGTACAGCCTGCTGAAGGACTGCGACTCCGTCCCGGCGGACGCGGCGCACGCCACCGACGACGCGATCTGGGACTCGGTCGACACCATCTCCGGCTTCTCCGCCTACACCGACCAGGGCCTGGAGACCTACACGCCGTACTACTACCAGGCCGGCACCCAGCTGGGCGCGCCGACCATCCACTTCCCGTCCATCGAGCGCAAGTTGATCCGCTACGGCTACCAGCCGCCGCGCAACTTCGTGCCCCGTTCCATCCCGATGCGCTTCCAGCCGGGCGCGATGCGGGACGTCGACACATGGGTCCGCCACCACGCCACGCACATGCTCTTCGTGTACGGCCAGAACGACCCCTGGGGCTCGGAACGCTTCCGCCTCGGCGCGGGCGCCCGTGACTCCTACGTCTTCACGGCCCCCGGCCTGAACCACGGCGCGAACGTCGCCGGTCTGGTGCCCGACCAGAAGGCTCTGGCGACGGCGCGGATTCTGGAGTGGGCCGGGGTCGCGTCCCCGGCGGTGCTGTCCGACCCGTCCGCGGCGAAGCCGCTGGCCCGCCACGATGCGCGGCTCGACGCGCGTGCCGTGGAACGGGAGCCCGGCCTGCGGCCGTAGCCCCCGGCGAACGGCGGCCGACGGCGGAGTCCGCACGAGCGGGCTCCGCCGTCGGCGCGTCAGCGGGCCCGGCGGGCGCAGCCCACCGGGCGGCCCCCGCCCAGCTGGACGTAGAGGACGGTGGAGGCGGGGCAGGCGCGGCGGGTGGTGGTGGCCTCGGTGATCCGGTACCGCGGTGCGCGGCGGCCGGAGCCGTCGCAGGCGGTCTCCCGTACCTGACCGCGGCCCGAGTCGTAGAGGCAGTCCCCGGGGATCGTGCGCGGGCCACCGCCACCCCCGGGGTCGCCGGGGTGCGGGGCCTCCAGGTTGCGCATGCAGGCGTAGCCCTGCGGGACGGCGCCGTCGCCGTCCTCGTCGCCCGTGTCGTGCCGGGGCCGCTGCGCGCTGATGCGCAGGACGAAGTCGGTGGTCGGCGGGCACGGCGGGCCCCCGGCGACCGTGCCCTCGTGGCGTGCGACGACCCGCGCGGCGGCACGCTCGCCCGTGCAGGGCACCTCGGTGGAGCTGGTGGCGCCGAAGGAGCTGCACGCGCCGACCGCGAGGAACGGGGCGCCGTGACCGGCGGACCGTCCCGGCGTGGGCCGGGCGTCGCCCAGGGGGCCGTCGGCCGGGCCCCGGCAGCCGGTGAGCAGGGCGGCGAGGACGGTCACAGCGGCCACGGCGATCAGGGCGGACGAGCCGATCGAGGCCGACGCGTCGGTCAGGGGGCGGGCCGGACCGGCCGGCCGTGGCCGGTGCACCCCTCCCACGCCACCTCGCCCGCGCATCGCACACCCCCGTCCAGCGTGACCCCGGCGGCGGGGACACGCCAGACGCGCGGGAGGGTTTCCGCCCTGTCGTCGGCGTTGTGCCCGGTGTGCGGCGTACGGCTAGTACGTCAGGCCGTACCCCAGGGGATACAGCACCTGCGCCGGATCGTCAGCCCGCTGCACGGGCACCGGGAGCCGGCCGCGCGGGGCCACCCGGCCGGCGATCACCCGCGCGGCGGCGCGCAGTTCCACGTCCGTCCAGGAGTAGGTCGCAAGGCAGGCCCGCACCGAGGTGAGCTGGGCCGCGTCGTAGGGATTGCGGATGGCGACCGCCACCACCGGCCGCCCGGTGGCGAGCAGTTGGTCGACCAGGGTGCGCTGGCTGCTGCTCGCCGTCACGTTGTACGTCCCGACGACCACCGCGTCCGCGTCCCGCGCCGCCGTCACCGCCCGGGCGATGGCCGCCGCCGAGGGCGCGGTGCCGGTGGACAGCGCGGTCGCGCTGAAACCGAGTTCGGTGAGGGCGGCGGCCAGCACGCCGGTGGGCGGCCCCGTGGTGCCGGACGGCGAGGCCGGGTCGGCGCCGACGACGAGGACCTTCGGCACGGCGCGGCTGTCGAGCGGGAGGACGCCCCCCTCGTTCACCAGCAGGGTCGTGGTCCGCTCGGCGATCCGGTCGGCGGTGGCCAGGTGGGCGGCGGTGCCGACCGTCCGGTCGACGCCGGCCGGGGTGACGTGGGCCCGTTCGAGGAGCCCGAGCCCGGCCTTGAGCCGCAGGATCCGCAGGATCGATTCGTCCAGGCGCGCCTCGGTCAGTTCGCCGTCCTGGACGGCCTTCAGGACCGCGTGCCACGCCACGTCGATCGAGGGCGGGTTGAGCAGCTGGTCGACGCCGGCCTTCAGGGCCAGCACCGGCACCCGGTCGTCGCCGTACTTGGTGCGCACGCCCTCCATGCCGAGCGAGTCGGTGACCACGACCCCGTCGTAACCGAGTTCACCGCGCAGGATGCCGGTGAGGATCGGGTGCGAGAGCGTCGCCGGGTCACCGGAGTCGTCGAGGGCCGGGAACTGGATGTGGGCGGTCATGATCGAGTCGATGCCCGCCGCGATCGCCGCCCGGAAGGGCACCGCGTCCAGCCGCTCCCACAGGTCCCGGCTGTGGGTGATGACCGGGAAGCCGGTGTGGCTGTCGACGGCGGTGTCACCGTGCCCCGGGAAGTGCTTGGCCGTCGCCGCGACCCGGGACCCCTGATAACCCTTCACCTCGGCCGCCACCAGCGCCGCGACCGCGTCCGGGTCGGCTCCGAAGGACCGTACGCCGATCACCGGGTTGGCCGGGTTGACGTTCACGTCGGCGTCCGGCGAGTAGTCCTGGTTGATGCCCATCGCACGTAGTTCGGCGCCCGAGACGCGGCCCAGGGTGCGGGCGTCGGACCGCGAGCCGCCCGCCCCGATCGCCATCGCGCCCGGGAACAGCGTGGCCGGCTTGCCCACCCTGCACACTATTCCGTGCTCCTGGTCGGTCGCGATGAGCACCGGCAGGCCGCGGGGCTGCGCGAGGGACGCCGTCTGGATGCCGTTGGACAGGTCCGCGATCTGGTGGGGGTCGCGGGTGTTGTGCGCCCAGGTGAAGTAGATGATGCCGCCGACCCGGTACTTCGCGATCAGCTCGGCGGCCGTGCGGACTCCGATCTCCGCGAGGTTGGCGTCGATGTCGGCCTGGTCGGGCGCGGTCGCCGAGTGACCGTAGACCCGCATCACGAAGAGCTGCCCGACCTTCTCCTCCAGGGACATCCGGGAGATCAGGGCGCGCAGCCCGCGCTGGTCGACGGGGGCGGCCTGGGCGGCGGCCGGTACGGTCAGCGCGGCGGTCAGGCCCGCGGTCGCGGCGAGGACGGCCCGTCTGGACGGCCGTGCGGTGTTTCCCGTTCTGCCCGTGCTGCTGTCGTGCACGTGCGCTCCTTCCGGAGGAGAACCGCTGAAAGAAACTTCCGAGGAGTCACCAATATCCGGGAAGTTTCTTTCCGTCAAGACAACGCACAGTAAGCCGGAACGGGGCCGCCGTCGGCGCATGGGAGGGGGGCGCGCCGACGGCGGTGGGCTGCCGGGGTGTGGTGCGGCGCAGAGGGTGCGTCGGCTTTCGCGGCGGGCGAAGAGGACCGACACCGCACCACGGGGCTCGTCCGGCAGCCCGCGCGTTGGACGTACCCGGGCGGCGGCCGGTTCCCGGCCCGGCGCGGTCCTCGGCCGCCCGCCGGGGTCCAGCCGGTGGACGGCACGCGCCCGCGCCCGGTCGGCGGGCCATCATGACGGCCATGCCCGCAGTCGACATCCCCGGTTCCAAGTCCATCACCGCCCGCGCGCTCTTCCTCGCGGCCGCCGCCGACGGTGTCAGCACCCTGGTACGGCCCCTGCGCTCCGACGACACCGAGGGCTTCGCCGAGGGCTTGGTCCGGCTCGGCTACCGGGTGGGCCGGGCCCCCGGCGCCTGGCAGGTGGACGGCCGCCCGCAGGGCCCGGCGGTCGCCGAGGCCGATGTGTACTGCCGCGACGGCGCCACCACCGCGCGCTTCCTGCCCGCCCTGGCCGCCGCGGGCCACGGCACCTACCGCTTCGACGCCTCCCCGCAGATGCGCCGGCGCCCCCTCGGCCCGCTCACCCGCGCCCTGCGCGACCTGGGCGTCGACCTGCGGCACGAGGCGGCCGAGGGCCACCATCCGCTGACGGTCCGGGCGGCCGGGGTCCGGGGCGGGGAGGTCGTGCTGGACGCGGGCCAGTCCTCCCAGTACCTCACCGCGCTGCTGCTGCTCGGCCCGCTGACCCGCGACGGACTGCGGATCCGGGTGACCGGCCTGGTCTCGGCGCCGTACGTGGAGATCACGCTCGCGATGATGCGGTCCTTCGGCGTGGACGTGGTCCGCGACGGCGAGGTCTTCGAGGTGCCGCCCGGTGGCTACCGGGCCACCACCTACGAGGTGGAGCCGGACGCCTCGACCGCCAGCTACTTCTTCGCCGCCGCGGCCGTCACCCCGGGCCGCGAGGTGACGGTGCCCGGCCTCGGCTCCGGCGCGCTCCAGGGCGACCTGCGGTTCGTCGAGGTGCTGCGGCGGATGGGCGCCGAGGTGGAGGTCGCCGCGGACCGGACGACCGTTCGTGGCACCGGAGTCCTGCGCGGGCTCACCGTCAACATGCGGGACATCTCCGACACCATGCCGACCCTCGCCGCGATCGCGCCGTTCGCCTCCGGACCCGTCATCGTCGAGGACGTCGCCAACACCCGGGTGAAGGAGTGCGACCGGCTGGAGGCCTGCGCGGAGAACCTCCGGCGGCTCGGCGTGGGCGTGGCGACCGGCCCCGACCGGATCGAGATCCGCCCCGGCGAGCCCCTGCCCGACGTGCGGATCAAGAGCTACGGCGACCACCGCGTGGTCATGTCCTTCGCCGTGACCGGCCTGCGCGTCCCCGGCCTCTCGTACGACGACCCCGACTGCGTGCGCAAGACGTTCCCGACCTTCCACAAGGCGTTCGGGGCCCTGCGCACGGCGGGTTGAGGGCCCACGCCGCCCGGAGGAGCCGATCGCGCCGCGTCACCCGGAGGGAGCGCCACGCTGAGCCCGACCGGGACGACCGCGCCGCGTCGCCTGGCGGGGAGGCTGCGGTGCGCCCGGGCGGGTCGGCTGCGCTGTGTCGCTTGGGCGGCAGCGCTGCGGTGCGTCGCTTGGGCGGGTCGGCTGCGGTGCGTCGCTCGGGTGGGAGGGCTGTGCTGTGTCGCCTGGCGGGGAGGCTGCGGTGTGCCCGGGAGGGTCGGCCGCGTTGCGTCGCCCGGGCGGGAGGGCTGCGGTGCGTCGCCCGGTGGGAAGGCTGGGGCGCCGTCCGGCAGGGGTGACCCGCGCGGTCCTCGGTCCGGGTCCGCCGCGCCCGCTACGCGCCGGTGACGTCCTCCACGGGTCCGGCGGGCGCGTCCGCCGGTTCAGGTGCTCCGGTGTCCCGGAGTTCCGGTGTCGTCGTCGCGACCGCGGCGACCGCCAGGACGCACATCAGGCCGCCCGTGACCAGCGCGGTCGCGCCCGAGGTCCAGCCGGCGAGCAGGCCGCCCCGGGCGTTGCCGAGGCTGGGGCCGGCCTGGCCGACGATCTGCTCGGCCGCCGTGACCCGGCCGAGCAGCGCGTCCGGGGTGCGGGTCTGCACGATCGTGGAGCGGGAGACGACCGCCGTGGCGTCCGCCGCCCCGGCGACGGTGAGCAGGGCGAGCCCGGTCCAGGGGTCGCGGGACAGGCCGAAGCCGACCAGGGCCGCGCCCCAGCCGGCGGAGGCGCACAGCATCACCGTGCCCGGCCGGCCGAGCCGGGTCAGCGCGCCGGACAGGGCGGTCGCCGTGACGCCGCCCACGGCCAGGGCCGACAGGAACAGGCCGAGGGTGCTCGGGTCGTCGCCGAAACGTTCGGCGTTGACCAGCGGGAAGAGGCTGACCGGGAACGACAGCACGGTGGCGGCCAGATCGGTGATCAGCGCGCCCCGCACCACCCGGTGGCCGGCCAGGAACCGCAGCCCGTCCAACACCCCGTGCACACCCGACCGTGACGACTCGCCCAGCGGGCGCAGCGCGGGCAGCCCGAAGGCGCCGTAGAAGGCGACGCAGAAGCTGAGCGCGTCCAGCAGGTAGCAGACGCCGATGCCCAGCCGGCCCAGCAGCACACCGGCCAGGGCCGGGCCGAGCAGCATCATCGCCTGGCCGCTGATCTTGTTCAGGGCGAGACCCGCGGCCACCTGGTCCCTGCGCAGCAGGCGCGGTACGAACACCCCGGCCGCCGGGGCGCCGAGCGCGCCGAACGCCGACTGCACGGCCACCAGCGCGAGCACCGCCACCACCGGCACATGGCCGGTGAAGCCCTGCACGGCCAGCAGCAGTGAGCACGCGGCCTGGCCGACGGTGGCCGCGAGGTAGATCCGGCGCCGGTCCGCGCGGTCCACCCAGGAGCCCGCTAACAGCCCGAACGCCACCAGGGGCAGCGCCTGTGCGAGACCCACCGCACCCGTCCACGCCGTGCTGCGGGTCATGTCCCACACCTGGTACATGACCGTCACCATCGTCATGAACCCGCCGAGCACGGAGACGGTCCGCCCGATCAGCAGCCGCCGGAAGAGGGGCGAGGTGCGCAGCGGCCGTACGTCGATCAGCGAGCGGGTGAGGCTCATGAGAGGGGACGGTGGCGGGGGAGGGCGCGCGCGGCGTGCTGGATCACCGGGGGAGGCTAGCCGGTCCCGTAGCGGACCGGCCAGCGAATTACGGGGCGCCCCGGCGGCCCTACGCGGCCTCGCCGAGCAGGCGCACGAGGTGGTCGCGGCCCGCGTCCAGCAGGTCCTGGAGCGGTGCGGCCGACTCGTACCAGCGCTTCTCGTACTCCCAGCACAGCCAGCCGTCCCAGCCGTGCCGGCTGAGCACGTCCACGCACTCGGTCAGGGGCAGCACACCCGCGCCGAGCGGCAGCGGGCTGGTGTCGTCGGCCGAGGCGATGTCCTTGACCTGGACGTAGCCGAGGTGCGGGGCGAGCGCGGCGTAGCTGTCCTGGGGCTGCTCGCCGCCCAGCCAGGTGTGCATCACGTCCCAGAGCGCGCCCACCTGCCGGTGGCCGACCGGGCCGAGCACCCGGATCAGGTCGGCGCCGGTGCGGTGCGAGTCGTGGGTCTCCAGCAGGATGCGGACGCCCAGCGCGGCCGCGTCCTCGGCGGCGGTGCCCAGCCGCCGGGCGGCGACGGCGTCGGACTCCTCGACGGGCAGGTCCGGGTCGGCGCCCGGCAACACCCGCAGGAAGGGGGCGCCCAGGTCGTGCGCGAGCTGGAGGAGTCTGCGCAGCTCGTCGAGGACGGGAGCGTCGTCACCGGGCGCGGCGACGCGCGTGTACCCGGCGAGGCCGAGCATCTCGACGCCGGCCGCCTTGAACAGCGCGGCCGTCTCGGCGCGCTCGGCGGCGGTGAGGCCCGGGTGCACCGGCTCCTCGGGATGGGCGCGCAGTTCGACACCGTGATAGCCGTGCGCGGTCGCGAGCGCCAGGACGTCGGGGACGGACAGGCCGGGGACACCGAGAGTGGAGAACGCCAGCTTCATGCTCCGGACCCTACTCGTCACATGCCCGATCCGTGCAGATCCAACCGCCAGTCCCGGCCGACCGGATCCTTGCCGAAGGAACGGTACGGCCGCTCCGCGACGAGCCCGAAGCCGTGCCGCAGGTAGAGCCGGCGGCACCGGCGAGCACGTCGGGAGCGTCCCCGCCGAACTTTCCAGCCGACGCCCGCTCCTCCAGCCCCAGGGGCGCGGGGAACTGCGCGAACACCCCCACGCACCCGCGCCCTCCCACGCACCCGCGGCCCCCCACGCACCG